>NZ_JBSPKY010000035.1:0-38381 GCF_053848025.1 Mesorhizobium sp. 128a
CGAGCATCTTCTACCACCTGGTGACGGCGTTGATGCAGTATCTGGACAAGACTGGAGGACAGGTCGAGCCTTTCCCGCTGCCTGCTTTGCATAGGGGCGAGACGGTTCCGAAGCAAATTTACGGCTGACCGGAACTGGGCCGCTTTCCTCGACGGCGGATTCCCGCCGCCGGCTGTGACCCCGGTGATGCTCCGAGGGGTAGGGGAAGTGGTAGCTAAGGCGAATTCGGTATCCCCTTCCCCTGTGTCGCGGCTGCAAACCGGGATAGTATGCTTATAAGAAATGCCTAAAAGAGAGCATCGAACGCCCCCAATCCTGGAACGCTGGTCAACTCGTCGAGGCGTCGTACATTTGAGCCTGTGAACCTTCTTCTCCGAATGGTTGAGACGCAACTATGGCAAAAAAAAAATCGCGTGCCAGACCCAGCGGTGATCTCCTGAGACTGCTTGCTACCCAGCCCAGAGCGGTTGCGCTTGCTGCCCTGCACGTGAGTGAATCCGTGCTGTTGGAACTCGAAGCATCCCATCTGTTGTCAGCAGCAGAGATCAGAGGATTGCTCAAGGACGCTTCAACGACGCTACGCAATGCCGCCGATCAAGTCGACAACCGCAGCTGTGCCGTTGCCAGCGAAATAGTCGAGTCCATGCGGGAAAATTTCAAGAGAAACAAAGCCTGACCAGTGCCCGGAACGATGTCAAATCGTGGCTTCGGCAAGCAAGCCCTGGAACCACTGCAACGAAAAGTGGCGATCACGACGCCTTGCACCCGAAAGTTACCATTGAACGGGTACTCTTCGCCTCAAATCTGATGTACATAGCATCGAGGGGAAAGGAATTTGGGCGGGGTTCTAAATGACTTATGCTTCACGTCCCCCTTTGCGCGGAAGTGAAAATCGTCCAGCGTACGTCGGACTCAACGACGACGATATGGCACTTATCAAGGCACTGGGGTTCACGCCGAAGCGCTACCCAGCCGAGACGGTGATCGTCAGTCAGGGCGAGGCCAGCGATCGCGTATTCATAGTCGAGTCAGGCTGGGGTTGCATTTCTCATGAGCTCGCGGGCGGGCAGCGACAAATTCTGGATTTTGCACTGAAGGGCGACATCGTCCTGCTTCAGGCCCCCGCAGGCAGCGCTCTTGAAACGTTTGTGGCTCAAACCGAACTTCTGGTGTTGGTGGCTTCGAGCAAGACATTTACCCTTGCCGCCATGAAGTCTCCTCATCTTTTCTCCCTTATTCTCGAAACGCTCGTGCACCACGGGGCAGTTGTCGCTCAGCATCTCACCAATGTAGGACGACGCAGCGCCTTGGCGCGAACGGCGCATCTGTTCCTCGAACTGAGGGCGCGGCTGGAACGAACAGGCTCCGTCACCCGCAACAGCTATGAATGCCCTCTCACCCAGTACGATCTCGCGGACGCTCTCGGCCTCACTCCGATTCATGTCAATCGAATGCTGCGGGAACTGCGCGAGCGCAAATTGCTTGAATTCCGCCAAGGCCATGTTCGCGTGCTCGATCAACCTGGGCTGACGAAGTTTGCCGGATTCGAGCAGGAATACATCGAAAGTTGAGGCATATCGGCCTCGGCGCCGGCTAACAACCTTGATAACGGCGCCCTTCGCACGACGAGAACATTCGTGTGCGGTGTTCCGGCCGGTCGGAGAAGCATCGGACGGGGTCCATATCCGCCACGCGTTGGCGATCAACGGCCCGGCCTTGCCTCTCCCCATGTCGCCGATTTGGCAGGCGCAGCTCTAGCTTGCACACCAAGCCGGCCTGCTCAGAACGAGGAGGCGGTCACATCGGATGAAGCGTTCTCGAGTGGTACCCCTTTTGTGATTCAATTCGCTCTTGCGGATCACGAGAGGGCTGAACTGCGATCTTTTCGTTCGTTGAGAGCCCGTTGCCGGACTCGGCAGTGAGCACGCCATGATTCATCGCCCAAACTGCTGCCTGGGTACGGTTGCGCACCCGAATCTTCCGGAGGATTGCCTTGACGTGTACTTTCACCGTAGCTTCGGCGATGTTATTTTTGCGCGCGATGGTTTTGTTAGACTCACCTTCGACTAAGCAACGCAGAATACATTTTTCTCGATTTGAAAAAGTTGATAGCTCCCTATCTTCTTTTTCTGCTTTATGATCGCCGTTTGTCAGATGATAATTTGCCAAATCATATTTCACGTCAAGCCTAATATCTTGGATAAACGTCGACGGTTGTGCGGGAATTACTGTCTGCCCAAGCATAACTAATTCGAGCGCCTTGATGAAGGTTTCGTGGGCAGCGATTTTTGTCAAATATGCGTCGGCCCCCGCGCGAAAGGCTGAAACTATATCGTTCGATCGACAGTGCTCAGCTAGCGCAACGACATGGCTGGCCGGATAAACTGCTTTAAAGTCTGCAATTTGTGCGAATCCAGTATCCGCATCAGGACTGTCGACATCTATGATGAGCAAGATGGGCCGCTGCTGTGGTAGCGCCTTCTGCAGAAGATCGTAAACACAAGCCGCGGAGGAAAGAATACGAAACTTTTCTGCATTTAGGATTCGAATAAGGCCCTCTCGGAGTAACTCGCTCGGCCCGACAAGCACTGTTGCAAAAGACTGTCTTGTCATCATAGCCTCCTGTGATCTGCGACGCTTGATATCCCTGTGGCCCGAGTGATATTCGGCGCTCCGCGCGCCAAACCGCTATAGCCCACCCGTATACCTTACGCTGGGAAACCTCGCGCCAAGATACCCTCCTTAGGCGCCCAAATACCCTCTTTAGGCGTAGGGCAGCATCGTCGAGGGCTATCCGGATTCTCAACCCAAAGCTTGGATCGGGTTTGCGGGTAAGTGTCCTAGATGGTGCTCGGCTCATCCTCCAAGGTTTGGATGATGAAACGGGAAAGGCCCACCTGTCCTGCGAATGCAAGTCTAGGCCGCAGAGGTTCGAGACGCCCCGTCGATAGACCGATATTTGCGGCTCGGCGCCGCGTTCGATCGCCCTGTCTCGTTCGCCATTCAGGGTTCTCCTGGCAGCACATTATTCTGCTCATTTAACGAGCTCGCCCAAGACGGTGTTTATCCGGAAGGAGTGCCCACAAAGAGATAGTTGTGCCGCCGTAGGTGAAGCGGCACGATACGGCAGAGCCTGGCTCGGCTCGATCAGTTCGGGACGGGGACGGGACGGCATCATTCAAATAGCGAAAGACAGGCGCAATGGCAAAGACAGGCGCAATGGCCGTGGACACAAATTCTAATTCCGAACCGGCCACTTCCTCGTCACAAGCGCCCCGCCGGCGGAAAATGAAGGCAGTCCTGCTTGTCCTCGGAATTTCCGGGGCCGCCGCGTTGGGGGCTGTCAAAAACTGGGAGGCCATTAAGGATGCCTCCGGACCAGCGATGCAGAAGGTCGAGAATGTCTTCGGAGCCGCGGCGCAGAAGGTCGAGGATGTCTCCGGAGCCGCGGCGCAAAAGGTGTCTGCTGCTATCGATAGCTGGCAAGATCAACCGGTTCAAGCCACGGCCGAACCCTCCCGCGCGATCGTGTTGGGACCGGATGCGGCGGCCGTGACGTTGGTCGAAGGGAGCGCCGCCCCTGCCGTCCGCACCAGTGCCGAGCGCCCAAAAACCCTCAGCACGGGACCGGATGCGGCGGCCGTGACGTTGGTCGAAGGGAGCGCCGCCCCTGCCGTCCGCACCAGTGCCCAGCGCCCCCTCAGCACGGCGCCAGACGTGCCAACCGGAAGCCTGTTCGGCGTCGGGGACCGCCTCAAGGTCGTGTTCTACGAGCGCGTCGACGTCGAAGAAGACAAATGGGGGGGCGGGTCCTCAGCCTCGGCCCTGCGCGGTATCGTGCAGCGTCCGGAGCTGAGCGGCGAGTATACTGTCCAAGAGGACGGCACGATTTCCGTGCCCTTGCTTGGCTCCATTCCGGTCGCCAACCGGTCGGCGCAACAGGTACAGGCCGACCTGGAGGATACCTTAGAACAACTGCTGGGCCGCCAAGGACTGGTCAACATCCTGTCGCTGGAGCGCTCGCCCATTTACGTACTGGGGCCAGTCAAGAATCCGGGCTCGTTCAAGTACGCGCCCGGAATGACGATCCTGCACGCCATCGCGCTGGCCGGCGGCCTCGACCGGGGCCAGGGCGAGCCGTGGCAGAAGATCGAAGCCGTGCGTGAAACCCAGAGGCGGGGCGGGGCGATCGATGCAATTTCGAAGTTGCTCGCCCGCGTGGCGGTGCTGAAAGCCGAGCGCGACGGCACGGCGCCCAAGATCCCGCGCCAGTTGCTGGAGTTGGCCGGCGCGACTGAAGCCGCCAACCTCGTCAGCGAGCAGAGCGACCGGCGCAAGGCCGTCGCCACGACCCGCAAGGATCGCGAGCGCACGATCCTGCGTGCACTGGAGGCGGCCAGGCAAGATGTTGCCGCGTATGGGCGCATGGACTCCCTCGACGAACTCGTCAGGCTGCGCGAGGAGCGCGTCAACAGCATGCGCACGCTGGTGAACCGCAACGTTCTCAGCATGACGGTGATGGATCAGGTCCGGAGCGAGTTGTCCGACGCGGAACAGCGTCGGCAGGATGCCCTCAACCAGTACGCGATGGCCAAGCAGCGCCTCGCTTCGCTGGAGGCTGAGGCGTTGCAGACCCAGGCCGACCTCAGGAACGATCTGGAGGTTGAGATCGAGTCCACGGAGACCCAGATCGCGGCCAACATGCGCGACTTGAACGCCAGCGAAGGCATCCTGGACACGTTGCCGATGACCCGCGCCCAGGCTGTGAACGCGAACAGCGTAACCTATCAAATCGTGCGGCAATCGGCAGCCGGGCCGGTCAGCATCGAGTCCCCCGGGATGACCCTGTTGCAGCCGGGCGACCTCGTCAACATAATCGTGGCCGAAGGCGAGCCAGACGCGCTGGGCGGTTCGCCGGTCCCGACCTCGTCGCCGACCGGCGAAAGCTCCTCGGCCGGGTCCACTCTCAACGATGCAGGGCCTGGCAGCGAGGTGGCGGAGCAGCCAATCGGTCCGAATTGATGCCCTGCAAGGAAACTGTTCTGCACGGCATGGTCTGCGTGGATGAACTGGTGGGCCGACTTGGGAAGCGCGCACAATGATCACTCGCCAACAGCTTGAACCGTTTCACGAACGGGCATGTCCGCCTCCGCCGAGTTCGAACTATGGCTTGGACTGCCCCCCGTGGGTAGTCAGGAATAGGGTCTTCACTTCCCGCGGCGGCGATACGAAACTTCTCCAAACAGGGCAAACCCCGAGCGCTCCATGGCTGACCAGCAGCGCGCCACGAGGACAGGAGTTCGTGATGTCTCAGTCATCAGTGCACAACCCAATCGTGCGGCTTCAGTAGGACAAGCCATGCGCCAGGATACGGTTATCGATGTTACCGTGGAGGCCTTGCCGGACATCGCGAGACTTGAGACCATTTGGAAGGAGCTCGAAGCCCGAGCAACTCACTCATTCTACCTGTCCTGGCTCTGGATCGGAACTTGGCTGCGGCATCTGCCGGGGGGCGCGCAACCACATGTTCTGGTCGCCCGGACGTCAAGCAGAATCGTTGGGTTGGCGATTATTTGCCGGCGGAGCGCGTGGAGTTTCGGGCCACATGCGCGGGCGCGTTGGCTACTCAATGAAACCGGCGATGTTCGTTTCGATCGATTGTTTATCGAGTACAACAACATTCTTGCGGAGCGATCCCTGGCCGATGCCACCAGGGTGGCATGCCTCGAGGCCTTAGCGCAGCACTTGCGCTACTCTGACCAGCTGGTGCTCTCCGGAATTGATCCGGACTTCGAGCTGGCCGCTTGTCGCACCGCGGGCCGGGCCGGGCTCCTTACCGATGTGAGAGCGGACGATACGGCGCGGTGGATTGATTTCGCCAAAGTCCGCCGGAAAGGCGGAAATTTCCGCGCCACCTTGGGCCGCAATACTCGGCAGGCGGTAAGCCGCGCCATGCGGTTATATACTGAACGCGGCCCGATTGCGTTCCAGACTATGGAAGTCACGTCGGAGGCGCTCGCCGCGTTTGATTTGCTCGCCGAGCTTCATCAGGCGCGGTGGGGACGCAAGGGCGCCTTTGCCAATCCGAGCTTCCGTCGATTTCACGAGGACCTCATTTCACTCGGAGTTCCCGCCGGGACCGTCCGCATCTCGCGGACGTTGGCTGGGGCGCAGACAATTGGGATCTTGTACAATTTCGTGCATGACGGCCGCGTCTACAACTACCAAAGCGGCTTTCTCTATGAGCGCGACGGCCGGCTCAAGCCCGGCCTTATCAGCCATGTTCTGGCTATTGAGGACAGCATCGGACGTGGCGATTGCAGCTACGATTTTCTGGCAGGGTTCTCCGGGCACAAGTCGCACCTGGCCAATGCGGAGCATCCCATGAAGTGGATCGCAATAAGCAGAGACGGCCCGGAGCGTCGCATCGAGGCAAAGCTGCGCGGTGCCAAGCGGGTGCTAGGGACCATTGCTACGAATGTGAAAGAGGCCGTGGCTTGAGGTGTCAACCAACAAAAAGGAACTTCTGCATCAAGTGTCTGGGGCAGCTTCTTGGGCCGGCGAACGGCGGGCTCGTCCCTTGGGAAGGCGAGGAGGACTAGGAGGCTGGATCGGTCTAATCTATGTTTCAGCGTGGCGGAAATGGTAGACGCACCGCACTGTTCAGGCGACGCCGAAAGGCTTGTAGGTTCGAGTCCTACCGCTGGAGCCATAGATTCTAAGCCCTTTCCAACCTTTTTGGATAAAGTCGAGCTGAGACCCGAGATCATAATGCCGGTTCTCGAGAATGATGGTTTGGAGGTCCTGGCACTCATGCTCGATGCGGAGCAGAACGTCATCCGCGAGATAGGTGTTTGCCTCAACGAAGAGGAACGTCGGCGCGCCGAGGGGTTGAGACTGGAGCGGGACCGCCGGCGCTTTGTCGCTACCCGTGGGCAACTGCGCCGGGTCCTCGCTTCCAAACTGAGAATCTCGCCATCCGACGTCGAACTAGAATATGGGCACCTAGGCAAACCACGCCTCTCGCACCGCATGCCTGCTCGCGATTTGTGCTTCAGCGTCTCACGATCCGGAGATGTCGCGGTCGTCGCCCTCTCGACCAGGCAGGAGGTCGGGGTGGACATCGAGGCAGTTCTCCCTGTGCCCGAAGCGGACGAGATCGCAGCGCTCTGCTTTTCCGCCTCCGAGTATGGGTCCTACACCGCCCTTTGTCCGGAAGACCGGCCGGAGGGCTTCCTCCGGCGCTGGACCCAGTTGGAGGCTATCTCCAAGGCCCTGGGGTGCGGCTTAGGACAGCCCTTTTCCTGGGATGAAGGGGATTGGGCTGTCCGTAGGTTTGTACCGAAACCTGGGTACATCGGAACGGTGGTAGTCCGGAATTGGTAGTCCGGAATTGAAGTGCCCGCGGTGCCATCATTCGCTTACGATGCACTGTGGATAAACGAGGGCACGCAAGTTCATTGCAGCGCTCCACTCACATGTCCCGGGCGCACGGAGAAAGAGGCGGCGGTTTCATCGGTGAAACCGTCGTGCTGGGGAGTTGGGATGCGGGTCGTGAATCATGAAGGCAGTGGTTCGGGAGGCCCTATGTCGGCGGACGTGATGCAGATCCCAGAGCTTCTCGCAAACCTCGCGGTCAAGGACATCAAGGTCTGGGTAGAGGGCGACCGGCTGCGGTGCAACGCCCCAGTTGGCACACTGACGGCGGAGTCTTCCGACCAGTTGCGGAACCGGAAGGGCGAAATCATCGCGTTTCTGAATATGGCCACGGCGGCGGCCCGGCAACAGCCTGCAATCATTCCCCTGCAGTCTCGCGGAACACGCACGCCCATTTACGCCGTACCCGGGCATGTCGGCGCGCCATTCTCATTCTCGGACCTGTCGAAGCACCTAGGCGGCGATCAACCGTTTTACGCACTCCAGCCGTCTGGCTTCGATGGGCAGAGTGAGCCGATGGACCGCGTCGAAGATATCGCCAAGTACTTCGCCCGCCAGATCGTCGAATATCAGCCCACCGGTCCGTACATCATCGCCGGTTACTGCTCCGGCGCTGCAACCGCTTTCGAGCTGGCGAAAATCCTGCGTGGACGCGGAGCGGAGGTCCCATGCACCGCGCTCTTTGGCCCTCTTCACCCCACCACCTATAACAAATTGCCGCGTCTGCTGTATTTCTATGCTAGCCGTAGCGCCGACTCACTCCTGCGAGAGATGGCGAAACTGCCGACATTCGGTGCCCGTCTCCGATATTTCGGCAGTCGCCTCCGGAATCTCGGCGAGCGCGCCCTCGTGACTCCCGTTCGCAGAAGCAAAGAGCCTGTCACGACAGATCCGGTGCTGGCGAGCAGAGCTCGACTCAAATCCGCGGCGATCACGGCTTTGCGGCGGTACATTCCGACTCCGTATTCGGGTCGAGTATGCATATTCCTTCCGAACAAGGCCTGGATGCGATCGGGTGCGGCACCGCACCGATGGCTCCGAGTGGTGCCCCATGCCGAATTCTATTTCGGGCCCGAGGACTGCAACGATACCCGTATGCTGGAGGAACCGGACGCACCTGCCATCGCAGAGCTTTATCGCCAAGCAACCCAAAAAGCTGAACGATTTGACGTGATTTGATTTTTTGATTTCTGCTATCGGGAGCGCATCTCATGAATGAAGTCCTACCTATCGCGCCGGAGGGCCGAGCGCTTCTCCTGCTGAAAGATGCCGATCATCAGGCGCTGGTTGTCGAGTACAACGCCACGGCAGCGCCCTACCCGTCGGACAGGACGATCATCGATCTCTTCCTCGACCAAGCGATGCGTAATCCTGACGCCGAAGCGATCCGCTTCGGCGACGCAACGCTGACGTACCAGCAGCTCAACGAACGCTCCAACCAGATGGCCACGCATCTGAGCTCGGCCGGCGTGGGGCGGGGTCGGATTGCCGTTGTGTTCATGGAGCACTCCATTGAAGTCGTCGTCGCGATCTTAGGCGTCCTGAAGTCGGGCGCGGCCTATGTGCCGGTGGATGCGGCAACACCGAAGGGGCGTCTCGCAACAATCCTGAAGGACATTGCCAACGGGACCGACGGGCGGGCGCCGGTGGCGATCACCCAAACGCGCTTGCAGTCCGCCATTTCCCCGAACCTTGCCGACATTTTCGTGCTCGACGCCGATTTCGGGTCGATTTTGAATCAGCCAGACTCGGCCCGACCGTCTGCTGCCACTCCGGACGGCGCCGCCTATATCATCTTCACCTCAGGCTCGACAGGTACGCCCAAGGGCGTCGTGATCGAGCACCGGAACCTGGTGAACTACATCTGGTGGGCCGCTCGGATGTACAGTTCCGGCGAACGTCTCGCGTGGCCCCTTTTCTCATCCCTCGCCTTCGACCTGACCGTCACGACGCTCTTCACGCCACTCATCACCGGTGGCCGCATCGTGGTCTATCTTGGTGATCCCGGAATCCAGAGCATGGTCGTCCTCAAGGTCATCGACGACAATGCCGTCGATATTATGAAGCTGACGCCGGCGCATCTCGCGATGATCCGCGACCGCAATCTTGGGACCACAAGGCTGCGCAAGTTCATCGTGGGTGGCGAGGACTTCAAGACCGAATTGGCTCGCGATATCACAGAAGCCATCCCCCATCCTGTCGAGATCTACAACGAGTACGGACCAACCGAAGCCACAGTGGGCTGCATGATACACCGTTTCGACATCGACCGGGATCAATCCGCATCGGTGCCGATCGGCGTTCCGGCCGCCAATGCGGGCATCTACATCCTCAGCAACGCACATCAACCCACCCCCCCCGGCACTATCGGTGAGATGTTCATTGCCGGCGACGGTCTCGCGAGAGGCTATTTCAATCGCCCTGACCTCACTGACGAACGTTTCCTCACGGCCATCGATCCCCGAGATCGGTTTTCGAAGCTGCGGCTGTACAAGACGGGCGATCTCGCCCGCTGGAACTCGGAAGCGCGCCTGGAATTTCTCGGCCGCGCCGATCATCAGGTGAAAGTTGGTGGCGCGCGTGTCGAACTGGGCGAGATCGAAGCGCGGCTTCTGAAGCACCCGCACGTTCATGAATGCGCAGTCGCTGCCATCGCCACCTCGGTGGTGAAACCAGCGACACAAATAATGGCCCAAATCGGCCATGTCGAACCGCCAGCGTTCGAAGACGGCATGGCACGACTTGTGGCCTACTATGTCTCGTCGAAACCTGTGACCGTGACGGACCTGCGCGCCCACCTTGCCGAAGAACTCATGGAGTCCATGATTCCGACACACTATGTTCGCCTCGAACGGATGCCGCTCACGTCCAACGGGAAGATCGACCGCGCCTCGCTTCCCGAACCGACGGCGGAAAACATCCAGCCTGCACAAGACTTCGCCGCTCCCTCGACGGAGACCGAGAAGACGCTGGCCGCGCTGTGGTGCGATCTCCTCAAGGTCGAGTCGATCGGGCGTGACGACAACTTCTTTGGCCTGGGCGGGCAGTCGCTCTTGGTGATGCGAGCGGTGTCGCGCATGCGAAAGACCTTCGGCGTAGATGTGCAGCTTCGCAATCTCTTCGAGCGCCCGACAGTGGCCGGACTGGCGGAAGTGATCGACGCAATGCGCTGGGTGGCCGATTCCAGAGCCCCTTCGCTCGAGGGACCGAGAGAGGAAATCGAACTCTAGCCTGTCGGACGGCCCTCCGAATGGCCTTGGGGCGGATGAAGATGATGGACAAAGCTTGGGTACCGTCGCGAGGACCGGGGCTGCCTTGGGCAGCGGGGGAGTATGAGCTCTTACGGGACCAGGTCCGCCGGTTCGTCGAGGAGGAGATCAAGCCCTGTGCGGATCGCTGGGAGGAGGAGGGATTCATTCCCCGTCCGATCCTGCGCCGCATGGGCGAACTTGGCTTCTTTGGCATCCGCTACCCGGCCGAGTATGGTGGTGCCGAGATGGACGCGGTTGCATCGACCGTCTTCGCCGAGGAGCTCGGGCGCTCGACCTATGGCGGCGCCGCCGATGCAATGCTGGTCCATAGCGACATGGCTTCCATGTATGTCTTTCACGACGGGACCAAAGCCCAGCGCGACCGCTGGATGCCGGGCATTATTAGAGGCGAGGTGATCACCGCGGTCGCCATCACGGAGCCGGATGCGGGCTCGGACGTGAAGGCCATCCGCACGCGCGCGCTCCGAGAGGGCGACTCTTACGTCCTCGACGGCACGAAGCTCTACATCACGAATGGCGTCCACGCGGATCTCTACTGCGTCGCCGCCAAGACTGATCCCTCGGCTGGAAGCAACGGAATCACGATGTTCCTCGTCGAGAAGGGCACGCCCGGCTTCAGCGTCGCCCGCGAGTTGGACAAGCACGGCTGGCGCTCCTCCGATACCGCAGAGCTCGTCTTCGACGGTTGCCGTATCCCCGCCGAGAACGTGCTCGGCGTGGAGGGACAGGGCTTCTACTCCATCATGCGCAACTTCCAGAACGAGCGCCTTGTCCTCGCGGCCATGGCGATAGGGACGGCCGAGGCGGCGATCGATATGACCCTCGCCTGGGTGAAAGCTCGCCGCGCATTCGGGGGCGCCCTATGGGACATGCAGGCGATCCGTCAACGTCTCGCGATGCTCTCTGCGAAGGTGGAAGCAAGCCGCCAGTTTCTCTATGCCACCGCTTGGCGCATGGCGGCGGACGAAGATTGCCTGCGCGAGATCTCGATGTCGAAGGCCATCTGCGGCGAACTCGTCAACGAGGTCGCCTATGCGTGTGTGCAGTTCCACGGCGCCATGGGCGTCATGCGCGAGAGTCCGATCGAGCGGATAACGCGTGACGCCCGCGTCCTATCCATCGCCGGCGGCGCGACGGAGGTGATGCTGGAGGTGGTCGCGTCGATGACGTGAGCCCGATGTCGCCGCCACATCTCGGGGGGCTGTCGGTTGCGACTGGGTTGGACATCCGGTGTGCCATTGAACGGCTCCCGACGAGGTGGCGACGGGCATGCACATGCGGGAATACGACTATTGCTCACTGCGCGCTCTGATGCTCCAAGCGGGCTTTCGCCTGATCGAGTTCCCGCTGGTGGTCGCCGGATATTGGCTCGCTACGCCGCCCTACCGGCTCCTGCGCGGTATCGAACTGGCTCTGCAACAGCTTCCGGCTCGGTTGCGGCGCAATCAATTGGCCGGCGTCCTGATGGGCATCACGGCAGTCGCCACCAAATAACAGCGCCGGACTTCAGGACGCGGGCGCGGCCGGGACTTAGCGGCGACTCCATCAGGTACCACGAGGTCGCTGGCACCGCGACGCTCAGGACCGCCGCGGTTCGAGAGGAGGCTTGGAGTCGCCTTAGTCTAGGAAGTTTTCGCCCTGTATCGGACATCTAAATTAGATTACGCCGGTTCACAGGTCCGGGCCGACATCCGACTGGGCTTTGACGGCAATTCCAGCCGGCTGCCCCTGCCGACGCGACTGATGGCCGGATTGGCCATACTCACGGCGAGCGGCGTCGCGTCCCTCCAGCACCCGCTCCTTCAGTTTGAGCAGCGGAGACTCCATTAGGTACCATGAGACGGTCGGAACGCACAGACTCAGCACGATGGCGATCAGCCCTTGAGCCCAAAGGGGAATGGTTCCGAACCGCTCGACGACCGCGCTCGATTGAAAAATCTTCAGGAAAAACACGTGCGTCAGGTAGATGCCATAAGAGATCTTGCCGACGAAGCGAACGAACCTGAAGCCGCTGAACCACGCGAGCAAGCCTGGCAGCTCCGCATCGGCGTCCACCACCAGCCATGCGAAAAAGATCCCGACCGTCAGATTGAAAGTGAGGTGCCGCAGGATGCCGTTGCCCGCGACGTACCACGCGAGGGACTGGAACGCGAGGCATGTCAAGCCGACCCACCACCAGCCCAGTCCGGGTCGGAGACGGCGTCCTTCCCTCGACGCGGCATAGGATAACGCGCCGATGAGCACACCCAACCCTAGGATCTCGAATTTGCCGAAGATCGAGAGCTCGAATGCAAACCGGTCGATCGGGGTGGCCAGAACCAACGTGCGCAACAGGAAGCCGGTTCCGATCAGGAATATCGCTACTCGCACGGCATCGCGCCCGGACAGCAGAACCAACATGGGCAGCAACAGGTAGAACTGCTCCTCCACGGCTAGGGACCAGAACACCAGCAGGGGACCGCCGGAAGCCGCAAGGTAATTGCTCGTGTAGGTGAGATGCCAGAGAATGAAGTCGTGAACCTCGGGCACGCCCAGCTCGAACAGGACCAGCAGGGTCAGATAGTAGGCCGGCATCAGCCGAACCGCGCGGCCGATGTAGAACCTGCGGATGACTTCGCCCGCAGGGGCTTGCTCCAGTCTGAACAGCAAGTTGCGCGTGATCAGGAAGCCACTCAGGACGAAGAACAGTTGGACCCCCAGCGCTCCCGCCCCGATGGGGAAGTGCGTTCTGACCCACGGCCCGCCGAAGTGCTCGACGCCGACGAGTCCGATCGCGATGGCCCGCAGGCCATCCAATTGCGGTCGGTAACCTTGTGCCATGACCGGTGTCTCCTCAAGTCTCAGATGGCGACGCAACCGCACATGCACCCTCGACGCTGACGGCCAGCGTCCAGCCCAGGACCAGGCCTTGAAGTCCGCAAAGATTCGCCCCCGCGATCAGTCGCGCACGCAGCATCCCACCACGCCAACGCGGGAGATGTCGTGAAGCCATCCTGCTCTCCAGTTCGTTTCAACTCGAATTCCATTCGTCATGGCTCGGCGGAGTGGAGCACCGGTCTTCGAAGCTGGGTGACGCCAGTTAAGTATAGCCGACGGGGCGGGTCGCTACGACCAGGGTTGAAACGCCGAATTTCCGCAAAGGCGTTTTTTCGATCCGTGGCATGAGCCGCCGGTAGGTCGATATCACGCTAGCCGGCAGCCATTGATAAAGCTCGAATACCGGCAGCACATAGTCGACCTTCTGTATCTCGAAACCCGCCGCAGCCACAATATTGCGCAATTCATGGGGCCAGTAGTTCCGTGCCGCCATAACGCGAGCCGACCACGAACTCGGCAGCCAAGGAAGCAGTGGAATAGGGAAACCGAAATTGCGGCCTAGAAACCGCATCCCATGGCCCTCGAATGGAAACCAGCGATTTGGACTCATCACGACCAGATGACCGCCGGGCCGCAGGACCCGCCAAATTTCGCGCAGCGTGGCCGCCTCGTTGGCGACGTGCTCAAGAACCTCATTCAACAATATCGCATCAACGGACGCATCCGGTAATGGGAAGTCGTCGGTGCAGCAGTGGTATTCGATCGCATCTGGCCGCCGATTAAGCTTCTCATCATTCACCAGCTTGCGAGCAATGGCCTCGTCGATTCTCGATCGTTCAGGATCGACACCAATGGCTTTCTGGGCACCCCAGGTGACCAGGGCCTCGGTGTAGCCGCCGTCGGCACAGCCGCAGTCGAGCCAGACTCCCTGCAGCAGTCCCAGGTCTCTCAACTTGCCGAGCCTGTAAGCAAGATTGCTTCCGACCGCGGTCGAGCTGCCGGGATGGGGGTAGCGTGGCGCAGTACGCGCGCGCGATAAAGAATTCTCGCTTCTCGCGATGGCCCGCAGGCCATCCAATTGCGGTCGGTAACCTTGTGCCATGATCGGTGTCTCCTCAAGTCTCAGGTGGCGACACAACCGGCGGCCCTTCGTGCACAGGGCCGGCGGCAGTATTCAGGTTCGTCGCGAAGGCCAAGATCAGGGCCGCACACGCACCCTCGATGCTTACGGCGAACGTCCAGCCCAGGACCAGGCCTTGAAGTCCACCGAGCTTCGCTCCCGCGATCACGAAGCACAGCTCCAGCAATCCACCAAGCGCGAACCAGCTAGATGCCTTGCGCATCCTGTCGCCCAACCGCGCCAGCGTGCAGGCATGAAATTTAAGCGTTGATCCCAGCAGACTGAAGCCGAGGAAGCGCAGGCTCGAACCGGCGATCTCAGGATAGGCCGGATTGAAGACCGCAAGGATCGTCTGCGAATAGGTGAAGATGAAGACGGCGCAGACCAGCGAGAAGAGCAATGACGCCATCACCGATAAAAGGATGTCGTGTCTGGATTGTTTCGGGCTCGCTCTCACTACGGGGAACAGGACCGTGGCCATGGCTGCGGGAATCAACGAGGCCATGGAGACCAACATCCATAAGCATACGAAGGCAGCATTGATGGCCGGCGACAGGAGAACCAGCACGAGGTAGGGCATGATGATGCCCGGGGCCTGCAAGGCCACGTCGAGCGCGTAGTGGTCGAAGACCTTCTTGCGGAGCGTTTGGAGCAGCTGGAAGTCGGGACGACCAACGAGGTGACGCGCACCGCCCCGCGTCAACAGGTCCACGCCGACGAGGGACGCCAGCAGGCTGGCCGCCCAGCTCAGAAGAAGTGCGGCATGAGAGGTGTAGCCGCCAAACGCGGCGGCGGCGATCAGCATCAGCTTCAACGTGCCGAATAGCACTAGCCGGATCATCCTGCCGGCGCTGCGCAGGTTGCCCAGGAATGCCTGGTCGGCCATGATGGCGAGAACGGTCAGACCGCAGCCGAGGACGAACGCAATACCCTCGAACCAGCCGCCGATCAGCGCGGTCGAGGTGTAGAAGCACGCATGCCCGAGGACGAACAACAAGGCCAGGCCGACCGCCAGGACCACCCCGACGCACGCTGCCGCGGCCACCAGGCCGCGCTCCTTGCCAGGATTGCGGACGATCTCGCCCACCAGCATGGTTCCGAGCCCCGCCTCCCCCAGCGTGCCGATAAGCCCCATCACGGACAGTAGCGCAGCGATGTTGCCGATCACCTCGGGCGGAAACAGCCGCGCCGCGAGCCACCAGTAGACAAACCCCAGACCGGCCGCTGCAGTCGATCCGATTGCTAGAGCGCCGGAATTCATCACGAGCGCGGCGTTCTTTCGAAGCTCTCGGCGCACGCGAATAATGGCCGTCCCGGCGCGGTCTACCGACATGATTGCTGTCCCGAACCTTGCTGCGCCGGCACCGCGGACCTGCCGGGGGCTGGGCGCAGGACGTCCCGGTAGACCTGCTCGATCCGGGCCACGACCGCCCCGGCCTTGAGGCGCTCGACCCTGGCCAGGCTTGTCGCCTCCAGGCGGGCGAGCAAGGCGCGGTCGTCAAGAAGTGTCTGCATTGCGTTGGCGAGGGCGGGCGCGTTGCCGCTCGGCACGAGAAGGCCTGTTTCGCCATGATCGACGAGATCGGGCATGCCGCCGATGTCGGTTGCAACGACTGTCTTGCCGGACGCCATCGCTTCCATGATCACTGTCGCGCAGGCTTCTGGCCCCACCGATGGCAGCACGCCGAACAGTGAGCGCCGCCATGCATGCATGATAGCGGAATGCGGCCACATGCTGAAGACTTTAACGTTCGGCGGAAATTCGGTTGGCGTATCGGCGACCCGGCGCCCGACCAGGACCAGCGGCGGCGCCCGCTCCAGGCGGGCATAGGCTTGCAGGAGAACGTCAATGCCCTTGAGGCGCATCATGTCGCCGACGAACAGGATGAAGCCATCCCGGGGCAGCTCCCGCAGGCAGGCATCTTCCGGACCAAGCACCCCGACATCGTCGGGCACGAAGTTGGGGATGACGTCGTAAGGCGCGCGGCCTTGGGTGAGTCCGGTGTGACGGGCCACCGCGTGGCTCACCGCGATGAAGCGGTCCACCACGCGGCTAGCGGCGAAGCTCGACGCCCAGTTGCCCAAGGTGGTCGCGGCTGCCTTCACCGCCCCGTAATGCCCCGTGGCGCAAGGCAGGCACTTGGCCGGCGCTGGGCCACTGCAGAGATGCACGCCCAAGTGCATGAAGTTCTTCTTGGCGCAGACAAGGCTGTAGTCGTGGAGCGTAACCACGAGGCGCGCCCCGCTCAGACCTTTTAGTGGCAGGAAGGACGCGTAAATCCAGTTATGGGCGTGAACGATATCCGGCTCCTCCCGGGCGACCAGCCGCTTCAGGGCAAGCACAAGTTCGGGATCCGGGAAGGGTGGTGCATGGCGACGCTCGGGATCGGTGTGGAGGCCCGACAGACGCTGGAGCGTGCCGCGCAGGCGATGCACGCGGACCGCGCCGTCCAGCTCGGTTTCGGGCGATCCGGGATGCATCAAGGTCCCGACGCTGACATGATGGCCCCGCTGCGCCAGCGCTGCGCCGAGATTGCGGACGTGCCGCTCCTCGCCCCCGATTACCGGAGGATAGAACTGCGATAGCAGCAGGATGCGCATGATCGAGCCTCGTTTCAGATACGCGGCACCAGCGTCGAAACGCTGCGATAGAGCCGGCTGTCTTCCGGTCGATAGAGCCGGGCCTCAGCCCTCTGGCGAGTTGCCAAGGCGGGCACCGGGATTTCTCGCGCCCAGGTGTCGCCCGGCGCGACGGCGACCGATCGGAAAACGGCCAACGGTTGCCCGTCAAGGGTGATTTCCAGGTCGAACCGCTGAGCTTGGGTCTCGGCGCTCCTGATGCCGACCGTGATCCGACCGGGCGCGCCACTGGCCGATGGCAACAACCAGAACTCCGTGTATTTGAATTCCCGATGGGCCGCTTCGTCCCGGACGGCCAGCGCATAGGCTCCGGTCGCCACAAGCACCGCTAGCATGAGCGCGGCCCCCTGCCAAAGCCGGAGCGGCGCCAGAGCCGGCCAGGCTGGCAGATCGGGAGTGTCGCGTCGGACGGCGGCCACCAGCGCCGCGGCGGTCGTCACCGCCCAGAACCACATCGCCCAGCCGAGCGGCGTAAAGAAGCCTGTGGCGTTCAGGGCAAAGCCCCCGGCGATCCCGACGGCGAAGCTTGCTCCGACCGCGTATGTGAGGTGTTGCGGTACTGAGGTGGTCCGAACGCCAATGGCCCGCAGCATCGAGTGGCCCGAGACGAGGAACACCATGGGCGCGCCCAGGAGGGTACGGAGGAACACGCTGTCGCTGACCGCAACGGCCGCCGCAGCGGCCGCCGCCCACAGGCACGCGGCCAGAAGGTCCCGCTTGCTAGGAATTCCCATGCAATCCCCTCACGTCATAGATGACGATCCAGCCGTTGTCGTATATGCGGGTGACGCCCTTGACGTCATTGAACTTGAGCAGCGCCGCGCCCGAGAGCGGTCCCTTGTGCGGGTCCCACGGCTGAAAGTAAAAGCCGAGCACCGGCGGAGCCGTGGTCAGGCGCAGGTCAATCAGCAGGAAATCGATGTCGCTTCTCGCCAAGGCCCAAAACTCGTCAGGCCCCAATGTCTCGGCCTCGAATATGCGCGCGGGATCAATGCCTTGGACGATGTCGACCCTGACGTCCTGCCGGCCGTAGCCAGCAAGCAGAAGGCGGTTGGTGCGGTCGGTGGTGAAGCGGTTGCCGGCACCGAGCCATTCCTCGGTCCAGCGCGCCGTTTCGATCCCCATCGGTTCGATCGACTCCTGATCTGCGGCCACCCTGTAGCGCCCATGGATCGGATTGAGCGAAGAGCTCATGATGCCGCCCAGGACGATGACCGTCAGAGCAACGGCCGGAGCGACGCGGCGCAACCCGCGTGGCGTGCGCCCTTCCCAGAAGTGGACGACGCTCACCGCGACGACCAGCCCGACGCCGATGAAAACGAACGTTCCCATGCGGTTGCCGATTTGCCATCCGGCGCTGGTCAGTCGGAAGGCCACCGAGACCGGAAACCCGAACGCCAACAAGGTGAGGAGTATGATGCGGCTGTCGTGCCAGCGGCGCTTGAGAATGTCCTGGATCGGACGCCAACCGGACCGCGCACCACTCGGCGCAGCCATGGCCAGCGACCGAAAGAATCCTGTTGCCAATCCGAGTGCCACCAGGAGGAGCGCGAGCAAGGTGGTCAGCCGCATGTAGAGGGCAATGTCCGGCACTCCGAGGTGCTCCAACGGTGGGGCGGGCCCCAGGATCTTCCTGAGCAATGCGTCGAAGCCGGACTCAATCACCGGGCCGAGATAGGCTGCGAGAGGGATGCCACGGGCCTGCACCCACAGCGACGGCAGGGCTATGGCGAGGATCGCCGCGAGGCCCACCGCAGTGCTGGTCTTGATACGCAAGGGGTCGTGCCGGCGCCAAGCCTCGAGCGCCGCCAGCGATCCGAAATAGAGGGCGGCGACGGCGGCCGAGAGGTGATGGGTGACCGCGAGGCTTGCCAACAGCAACGCAATCAGCCCGAGCGACTTCAACCTCGGTCGCCCAACGAGATCCTTGGACGCTGCTTCGACAGCGAAGGTCAGCACGCACAGCACAATGCCGAGGCTCTCGTAGGAGAACATCGAGTCGAACAGGAAGAAGGTTGAGCAGCCCATATAGGCCAGACAGGCGATGGCCGAGATGCGCGGCGATCCGGTGATGCTTTCGAAGAACAGAAACAGGGCACCGATGAACGTGCCCCTAAGGACGGCCAACAATAGAGTCCCCGCCACAAACAATGGCAGTCCCGTCAGATCGACGATCGCCGTCGTCAGGATCTCCAGGGCGGGATACGTAGGCCCGATCGGGAGAAGCGGGTTGGACAGGAATAGCCGCCGGGCCGAGATGAGATCCTCGGCTGCGATCCAGTGCAACAACTCGTCGTGACCGATGAAGCTCGTCGGGGAATAGACCATCTTGCAGTAGAACAGGGATTCGGCAAGCAGAAACAGAAAGAAGACGCGCTCACCCCGGGCTACCATCGGCCAAGCTATGCGAAGGCTGGTCGGGACGACCAGGAGGACGACACCGGACCAGAAGAATAGCGGCGCCACGTCATACCCCCGCCGCCCGGCGGCGTGCCCAGCCACGACCAGGAGTAGAGCCGCGGCGATCGTCAGGCACAGAACCGCGATCCATCCGGAGTTGGCCCGTTGCAGCGAGGCATCGGCGCTGCCGCCGCGAAGGTCAGGACCGATAACGGCCGAGACGAACCGTATCCCGGCCCGGAGCGGGTTGATCCTGGTTCCCGCAGTGAATTGAGCCGACATCATCAGCCTCATGCCCCCGTCGCAGGAGGCCACGACATCACCCCGCCGGGGGGCAATCGGACCGCGGATCGGTTGCTCAGGACATCACGATAAACGTCGTTCAGCGCTTGCGCGCAGGCATCCCAGTCGGGCAGCGCCAAATCCGGCACCTCCCGATGGGCCGCCAGTTCCTCGGCCATGGCGGCGGCCAGCTCTCCCGGACCGGCGTTGCACGAAATCGCCCGGCACAGGCCATTGGCGGCCAGCTCCCTCAGACCGGACGTGTCGCTGACGAGGACCGGACGGCGCAGCGACAGGGCTTCCATCACGGCGACCGGATGGGCTTCGTATTCGCTGAACAGCACGAACAGCGCGGCACTCGCCAGCAGGTCTGCCATTTTCTGCCGCTCGGATCCGGGGATACCCGCAATTGTGACCCGCTTCTCGAGGCCGAGCGTGGAGACGAGGCGCCGCAATTCTCCCTCGTACGGGCCTGTACCTACGATGTGCAGCCGCACGTCCGGTACCCGGTGGATCAGTTCGGGCAAGGCCGCGATCGCCCGGTGATGGCCCTTGTAGCGCTCCAGCCTGCCGCCCGAGACGATCAGGTGCGGATCGACCTTGACGCCGGGGCTAGGAGCCGGCATCGCGGCGCCGTTGGGGATGACCACAAACCGCTCCCGCGGCACGCCCATCCTCGAGCTGAAGAACTCGGCTTCGAATTCGGAGACGCCGATCAGCCGCGCGGCCCGGGCTACCAGCGGCCGGAGCAGCGTATGCTGGGTGCTGCGTACGGCGTTGCGCAGCCGGGAGGAATGCCCGCCGCTGTGGAAGGTCAGGACGAACGGCAGGTGCCCGCGGACGACCGCAAGCAGCCCGATCGGCGCCACGAAACTGCTGTAACCCTGGAAGTGGACCAGATCCCAAGCTCCGCGCCGGATCGCGGTGTAAATGCCGGGGGCCACATAGAGATCCAGCTCCCTTGGCCAGGCCGGCACCCGCCGCACACGCATGCCACGCACCTCTTCCTCAACCGGCAGATCCCCCGAGGGATCGGTGGTGAGCACGTCGACCGCGTGCCCACGCGCCACCAGGCGGGGACCGACCTCCTGGATGTGAGTTTCAATGCCGCCCATGAAGGGGTAGCAGCGAGCGGCAACCATCAGGATTCGCATCAAGCTTACCCGCCGTCATCACAGGCTGTCGCGCCTCGCCTGTCCTGTTGGTACACCCGCTCACGCAAGATGGTCTTGAGGACGCGCCAGCCGTCCGGGATGGCGCGCAGATGGCTCGCTCCACTGATGCGTGGAGCCTCGAAACTCGCCACCTCGACGATGTTGAGGTGGTTCTTCAATGCCCGTACGTTGATAAGGGTCTCTATCTCGAAGCCATCGCAGTCGCAATTCAGCGTGCCGACGTGCTTGGTCCAGAAGGCTATGTATCCGTAGCATAGATCGGAGAACCAACCGCCATAGAGCAGCCGCACGAACAGGGTCAGTCCCCTGTTGCCGAACATCCGGAACAGCGACATGTCGTCGGTACCGGCGCCCTGAATAAAGCGTGAACCCTTGACGAGATCCGCGCCGGCCATCAGCGCACTGACAAAGACAATCGCCTGCTCCGGGACCATGGAGCCGTCAGCGTCCAGCATGACAATGATGTCGCCCGTGGCGGCCCGGAATCCCGCTTGCAGTGCAGCGCCCTTGCCCAGCCGGGGTTCCATGACAACCTTCACGTCCGCGCGCAGGCGGCGCGCGACCGCGACCGTGTCGTCAGTCGAACGACCATCCACGATAATAATCTCATGCGCCCAGTCGGGGATGCGCGGCAGAAGCCAAGGGAGGTTCTCGGCTTCATTGAGCGTCGGGACGACAAAGCTCACTCGGGGCAGAGTCAGTGCTCGCTGCAGTGCAAAATCAAGCGGCTCGGGCGGCGATACGGCACCGACGTGGGCGAGATGGAGACGCTCATTCATGGCAGCGCTGTGAGGTCGATTGATGGGACCCAAGGGGCGGGCTGAACGTGCGCCAGGACTGCCGGTGTCGGGCGAGACGATGGGGCCCGTATACGAATTGACACTGCTGGGCCGAAGCTGTTTTGAGCAGCATACCGGGGGTCATGTTGTCCTTCCATGACCGATGAGCTCCCCGAAAGTCCGGTGCTCCCCATCGCGCGCACACAGATGCGCTGCCGGCCACAAATCATAGGGACCAGTTCCAATAACCGCCACATCCACGGATGTACTCCAACCATTTGCGGACCCCGGGCAAAATGAAATGAAGATGAGATGCAAGAAGATTGGTACGCTTGTGGCCGACCCTGAAAGTACGCTTGTGGCCGGCCCCTAAAGTTTTCGTTGTTGTTCGAGTATTACCGGTGAAGAATTGAAATGGAAGGACGATGGATGGTTAGGGAAAGACGATAGATGATTAACTCTTTGGGGGTATCCCTTAAGGTTGTTTTCAGCTCATACCACCACCGCAGCTGTGTTGGCGGGCTCGAGCGCGCCCGGCTCTTTGCAGGCGAGGTACCTTGCGCTCGACCGCCTTGGCTGCGGATAGCTAACCCGGTGAGACCGGCCAGGAGAGGGGCTGCCCAAACGGTTCCGAGACCCCACTCAGTCCCGAGACCGGCGGGTCGGGCTCCAGCAACCGATACGAGGTCGTGACCTCTCGCAAACCCCGGATATGCCCGAACAGGTCGATCACCTCCAGGCCGGACCGGCGGTTGTAGGTGTGACATCCCAACGCTCCGGACCAAATGCGACCGATCGGGGTCTGGGCAAACTCCAACTCGCCCAGCGCATCGATCTGGCAGAACGTCACCGCGCCGCCATAGCCGCGCGCGCAGTCTTGGACCGGGCGTAGCGCGCGTCCGCCCTGTCGGATGACGGCTCCGGCGGGCCGACTGAGCCTGGCATCGAGCAGGACCGGGTTGGCGGCATGGGGCGTCCAAGACCCGGTCAGACTCTCGGCATGGTAGAGGCTCAAGGCATCCCAGGACGTGGACCTCCACAGCCTTGGGCTGACGAAAAACCAAAAGCCGCCCTCATGCCAGAGCGGCGTGGTATCGTAGCCCTCAATGCCTTCCATGAGGAAGGCCTCCCGTGTCCATCGGTAAGGGAACTCCACTGCCCTGTAGAGGCAGACATTCCTGGCCGCTCCCGATTCAGGGATCATCCAGATCTGACCATTCTGCTCGAACACGAACGGGTACGAGAGGTGATGCGGTTCCTCCACAACGATCCGGGATGCACCGGCTGTCCCGTCCCGGTTCACTGCCACGACCGCAATGCACCCCCGGTTCTTCGAGTAGAGGTACTGCTCGACAAAGATGAAATCCTGCCCTTGGTGTCGGAATGGGAACGGGTCGGCAAGGTAGCTGTCGGCATTCCCGGTGAGCATCCTGAAGGCTGCTTCGCCTTTGTCGAGCAGGCTCGCCGATTCGTCGAAGCGCCAGCCAATCCCCCACATCCTGCCGCCCCTCGCCAACGCGTCCAGACGCCGGATCGCCTTCGATGCAACCGTCCCGGTCGCCCTTGCAAGCGCCGAAAGCGCGCCAAACGAAGGTACTGCCGTCCGTGGACCGGGGCTACCGGACGCAGCTGAACCGGTTTCCTCGCACAGGGCTTTGAGGATGAGCGGCACGGCGCAGGAAAGGGCGCTGTCGAGACTCGCTGCGAACACTTCACGGTCTGCACTAGCCGGACGCGCCGTCCAAGGCCGCAACGGGCGCGCCGTGTCATGTAGGTCGATGAGAAGGTCCTGATGATTCACCCAGGCCGCCATGACTCCGATCTCGCCGGGTACGCCGTTGAAGACCGGGGTGAGCACGCGCCGCCCCGCCGGGAGCGACTCCTCCCCGCTCAAATCGATCACCACATCCACTTGGTCGGCCGGAGGCGGCCGCAGGGACCGCAGCGCCGCCTCGACGGGGTCGATGGCGCCTTTCCCGCGAACGCCATAGACCAGTCGTTCGAGTTCGAGCAGCAGACGGGAGATCAACGGTAGTGGGCGGCGACCGGCCGCGAAATCGCAGGAGACCTCGTTGCCGGGAACCTCAGCAAGCGCTTCTGCCAGCCAGAGGTGCCACCGCAGTAGCCGCGACGGATCGAGACTCAAGCAAATGCGCATTGTTGTTCTCACGACGGATTTCGAAATGGCGACAGCTTTGACGAGAACCACCTCGAGCGATGCGCCTTGCTAGCTGTCCGCCGCGGGCTCGCGAGCCAGGGAGGCGGATAAAGAGCGACAGCGCGCGGCCACATCGCAAGGGCAATGCACCAGTGCCGGCAGCGGATCGTCCCGGCGCCAGAAGCCATCCACCACGACAGAGCGAGGCGGGATCGGCTTCGCGCCACCAGGAAGGGCCGCTCGCCGATTCGCCACCGGAGATCGCGGAGGAAGACCACTAAGCTATGGCCATGCAGGGCGTCTGCGAGGACCGGGCGGGCGTATCGCGACCACAGCGCCGGGTGCTTGCGGTCGACCACACCGAGCCCGTTCAGTTCCCCACTTATTACTACCGCGCGGACTCGCCAATGCGAAGGGCCGAACTCTTGGTTGGAAGCGATGTCTGACAACACGGGTCCGTTCTCGAGCGACCGTAATCGGCCAAGCACCACTATGCCCGATTGACGGCCGGGCTGTGCGAGGCCAGAGGGGGTAATCCTTAGGGGCCATTGCACTCAGCGCGCGGCGAGAGCCACATGCAGGGATGATAGTCGGCTGGCAACGGGCGAAATACGGGGTGCGCAATGCCGGATTGCGTGTGCTGGTGTTCGCGTTGCTATTTGTTCCGGCAGCCGTGAGTTGCGCGGACAACTTGTCGCCAGCGTCCTTCATCAAGACCTCCGGCACGGAGTTTACGGTCGACGGCAAGCCATTCTTTGTGACCGGCGTGAATAACCACTATGTAACCTTCGGTTCGCAGGATGAGGTCACCCGCGTACTCGATGACGCGGTGGCGATGGGCGCCAATGTGGTCCGCGTCTTTCTCCAGCCGGTGATCGGGTCCCTCGACGGAAGCGTCGCTACGATCTGGGATTGGCGAGTTGAAGGCGATGCCAGCAATCTCGCGGTCAAGGGCACATACCTGCTCTACTGGGATCCGAGCCAAAACAGGATGGCAATCAATGACGGCGCCAACGGCATGCAGAAGGTTGATTTCCTCATCGCCGAAGCCGGCAAGCGACACCTCAGGCTCATTATCGCCTTCCTGGATTTCTGGGCCTACACGGGTGGCGCCCAGCAGATGCGGGCCTGGTATGGGAGCCGCGACGAGTCCACATTTTTCTTTGATGACCCGCGCACGAAGCGGGACTACAGGACCTGGGTCCGCCACGTCGTGGAGCACGTCAACCTGCTCACCGGGCTCGCCTACCGGGATGACCCGACCATCATGGCCTGGGAGCTGATGAACGAAGGCAATGCGCAGCCGGAGGCCTTGCTGTTGGCCTGGACTGGCGAAATGTCGGCTTACGTCAAGTCCCTCGATCCCAATCACCTTGTCAGCTCAGGGAATGCCAACATTCTGGTGAAGCTGGCAGATTTGACGATCCCGACTCTCGATTTCGGGACCTGGCACGGCTACCCGCTCTACTACAAGCTGACGGTCCAGCAATTCAACGACATGATCAACGAGTTCTGCCAGTTGGCGGCCCGCGCCAAAAAGCCGGTCCTTCTGGAGGAATTCGGCTATGCCCGCTCCAATCGGGACTCCGCCGAGGCTTACGCCATGTGGGTTGATACGCTTGCCCATAATCCCAGCTGCGCTGGTTGGATGGTGTGGCTGCTGGTATCGCTGCAGGACAGCGGACGCTATCCCGTCGACGAACACGACCAGTTCGATATCCGCAATGATGGAAGCGTGATCTGGAACATCCTCAAAGCCGCGACGGCCCGGGCGGCGCAGACCCGCGCGACCCGCTTGGCCCCAGAAACCGCCCGGGAAATCCAATGACCGAAGCCTCCGTTGTGATCTGCGCGCACACTCTCGACCGCTGGGACGAGTTGAAGCGTGCGGTCGGGTCCGTCCGCACCCAAACGCATGCCCCACGTGAAATCGTCGTGGTCGTGGACAACAACGAGGCCCTGCTAGAGCGCGCAGCGCGCGAGATTGCGGGCGTCACCGTCCTCGCCAATGCCAGGCAACCGGGCTTGTCGGGCGGGCGCATGACAGGAGCGGAATACATCACGGCCCCGGTGATCGCCTTCCTCGATGACGACGCCGTCGCCGACCCGCACTGGCTGGAGGAGCTATTGGAGGCTTATCGGGATCCGGCGGTGTTGGGGGCCGGCGGTCCGGTTGAGCCGCTGTGGCAGGTGCCGCCGCCCTCCTGGTTGCCCGGCGAGTTCCACTGGGTCCTGGGCTGCACCTACGCCGGCATGCACGTGCGGGACGGGCGCATCCGCAACCCGATCGGGGCCAACATGTCGGTGCGCGCCGACGTGCTGCAGCGCGCCGGCGGCTTCGCGCCGGATCTCGGGCGCCGCAAGCTCGGATTCTCCGTCAGCGGCCGAGCAAGGATCGGCGGCAAGGCTGAGAGCTGCGAGGAGACGGAATTCTGCATTCGGGCCGCCGGCCTGTACCCTGGGGGTTATTGGGCGTATCGGCCAGCGGCGCATGTGCTCCATTCTGTGCCGGCCCAGCGCACCACGTGGAAATACTTCGTCCATCGCTGCCTCGTCGAGGGCACCGCCAAGGCGGTGTTGACGGGTCTCGCAGGGCCCAAAGACGGCCTTGGAGCCGAATGGCACTACGTCCGGGAGGTGCTGCCGCGCGCCGTGGCGAGCGACCTGAGGGCGGCTATGCGCGGCAACGTCGGCGCCGCCCGGCGGGCCGGGGCGATCATGGCGGGCTTTGCCCTTACCGCGTTCGCCTACGCCACGACGCGCCTCGGCGGGGTCGCCGGCGCTTTGTCACAACATTTGCTGTCGCGGGTCCACGCGGCCCATCGGAGATAGCTCATAGGAACCAAAACTCCGCGTTCCACAGCGAGGCTGACTGCTAGAATGTTGTCGGCGATGGGGACAAGCGATGCCGCATTATCGGGTCTACGTTCTGAACGAAGACGGCCAATTCATGGGCGGGGTCAACCTTGCCTGCACGGACGACGATGCGGCGAAAGAGCACGCCAGGCGGCTAGCAGACGGCCACGAGGTGGAGCTTTGGCGACTGGTTGCGCGGTTCAAATTTGACAATCCGCGGGGCCGGCCCGCGGCGACCAAGCGCCGCCCTCGCGCCCTGGGGCCACGTTTCAGCCATTTCAACAAGCCGCTCAAGCGATCGTATTTCCCCTGGATGGGGCTGCGATTGAACGGTCTGTCCGGTGCTGGAGGGGCTGCGCTCGATAACGGAGCCAGCCTTGCACCTTCGATCATTGAAAGCGGATGATGCGGACATCGCCGCCGAGACTGGAGCGCGTCAACGCCGCAAGGCGACCTCGGCCAGGTGCATCGACGCGCAAACGGCACGGTCAAACGTCCGCGCCGGCAGCGCCAATAGACTCGACGGCTCGTCCGCCACACAGCATCCGAAGACATCCGGGCCGTGCTTCTGGAGGACCTCATACGCGAACGACCCTCTCGAACCAACGGGCGTCCAAGCCGAACAACATTTCAGCCGACGGCCGCGGTTTTGGTAGGACGTCCGGAAGGCTGTCTCGGGGACGCCTGTTCGATCACGTTCCATATTAGGATGTGTTTATAAGTTATATTAGGAATGTGTTAATAAGCGTTAACCAAGCCTCATTCTCGCCGCAAACCGTGGTAAGGTCCGGCTGGGTTTCGTACATCGTCCTCGAATGATCAATCAAGTAGCTGCAAGACGGTGTGGGCGAATAAGTAAATGAGCGGAAATGCCTGTGTTTTACTTAGGGGCGCGGGTGAAATGAAAAACAAAAAAGACGCAATAAACTAAGGAACTACCGTGCCTATACTAGACAGCAAGCTCGGCGGCGCATCCGCCGGGAGAGATGCGCTCATCTTCAATTGGGCTGCGGCTCGAACCGTCGGACACTTTGCGCGCGTTGGCAAGCGACACCGTTTATGTGTTCAAGAGCGAAGGTCTGACGAGCATTCCCGTCGACAAAACTCCCCTCCGATGGCGAGGTCAACGTTAGGTTCGCTCGACAGCAATGTCTGGGGCGAGGACTTCCAAATCTCCACGACTTTGAAATCCGTTCGCCGTGCCTAGCTGCGAGCACATGACATGTCGCGCGCCTTGGCGATGCGCGGCAGTGGAATTTCCTGTTTTCAACGCCAAAGAAGGATCACGGAATGGCTCTTTCCGCACCTGCAGGCTTTGCTTCTAGCGACCTCGTCTTCGAGGAAAACTTCTCCGGTACGGCGCTCGATAGCGATTGGCATACGTACATCACCAGCAACGCCGCCAACGGCTGGGCCTGGAACAGCGATGGATCAGGTGGAAGCGGCCCGGGCGGGGCGTATGCTGCAGACTACGATTTGCCGAGCCAAGTGTCCTTGAGCAACGGGCTGCTGGATCTCAACGCGATCAGACAGCCCGTTAGTGGTATGAACCAGGGAACCGCACAGACATTCCCGATCACGTCTGGCGCGGTCAGCAGCTATGGCAACTTCGAATTCAATGGCGGCTATCTTCAGATCAGCATGAAGGCGCCGAGCGGCAACGGCGCATGGCCGGGCCTCTGGCTGATGCCTGGCAAAGGCGCAGGCACCAGCGGCGACAATTTCGAGATCGATATGCAGGAGGGTGGATACACCGGTTCGGGACCGGCAAACCAGGCGCTCTCCTACCACCTCCACACGCCGTCAGGGGAGTTCGGCGGCGTGGTCGATACCGGCATCGACCTCACGGCCGGATTCCACACCTACGGCATCAACTGGGACCCCGGAAAATCGATCACCTGGTATCTCGACGGGAAACAGATGGCGCAAGTGACCAGCGCGCAGGTGCCGATCCCGAATGAACCGATGCAATTGATTATGAGCAATCAGGTCGCGAATTCCAACGTGGCCGGATGGCACACGGCTCTCGATAGCTCGACCCCATCGTCGATGCACATGCAGATCGATGGCGTTCAGCTCTATCAGAAGACGGGCAGCGGCGACACCGTCACGGGTGCCAACGTCACTCCCTCGACATCCTCATCGACCCAGACCCCGACTGCGCCAACCATCCAGCCAGCGGTGACGCAGGTCGCCGCTTCACCGGCAACGGGAATCGAGCATGCCGGCGATGCCATCACATTGACGGTAGCCTTCAACAAGGCCGTGACCGTCACGGGCACGCCCGCCCTGTCGCTCAATGATGGCGGAACGGCCAGCTATGTCAGTGGCTCGGGCACCAGCGCGCTCACCTTCCGCACCACGGTCGCTTCGACCGACAAGGATACCTCGGCACTCGCCATCACCGGGGTCAATCTTCCGAGCGGCGCGAGCATCAAGGATGCATCCGGTGTCGCGGCGAACCTCTCGGGGGCGGTGAAGACGTTCTCCGGTGTGCAGATCGATCCGGTCTTGCCGGCGGTGACGCAGGCCACAGCCTCACCGGGAACCGGCACCGAGCACGTCGGCGACACGGTCACGCTGACACTCGGCTTCAACGAGGCCGTGGCGGTGTCGGGCACGCCGACACTATCGCTCAACAATGGCGCGACCGCCACCTATGTGGGCGGCTCCGGAACGAGCGCGCTCAACTTCCGCACAACGGTCGCATCGACGGACACCAATACCTCGGCGCTCGGCATCACCGGGGTCAACCTGACGAACGGTGCGAGCATCAAGGACGCAAGCGGTGTCGCTGCGAATCTTGCGGGCGCAGTGAAGACCTTCTCCGGTCTCCAGGTCGCGACCTCATCGACAGCCCCAACTATCCCAACTATCCCAACTATCCCAACTACCCCGACTACCCCGACCACCCCATCATCGATCGCGCCGGTACTCACCATCGCGGATCCCACGCTCAACGTGAACGGGGGAGGCGGTACGGTCGACCTGGGGGTCAAGGTAACAACGACCGACCCCAACGATGTCGTGACCGTGAACATAACGGGCTTGCCGAGGTACGAGACGATCACCGACAAACTCGATGGTAAGACGTTCAGGGGCGACAACATCACCTTGACGGCCGCGCAGGTCGACAGCGGATTGACGCTGCAATCGAACTACAGGGGCTCGGCCCATCCGGTGGCGACACTCAAGTTGACGGCAACGGCGAAGGATCCGGCCACCGGCGCGGTCGCGACAGCCTCGCCGCAGACCATGGCCATAACGGATCCTCGGCCTGCGGCCACCACGGCGGATCATCGGCATGCGACCGGCCCGGCCACAGCGTCCCCGGCAAGCCACAGTTTTGCGCTGCTGAACCAGTACCTGGCCGGTCACTCCGGCCGGGCCGATCACGGTCAGATCGTGGCGTCCTTGTCGAATGGAGCCAACTGGATTCAGGACGGGTACCTGATCAGACCGCACCATTGATCGCCTCCGCACCAGGGGCTTCAGCGCCTGGTGCGGCACCGTCAAGTTCGCGAATGCTGAGAAGGAACATCGAACGCGGACGTGTATCCGCGAAGGGTTAAGCCAGAATGGCGATGCAGAACGAGAATGCCCACGCCGCAGACCTCGGACTTCGAGCCCTGGCTCTGTTCCTGCGCTTTCATGGCGTAGCCGCTAAGCCCGATCAGATCCGCGATCGCTGCGGTGGCGGCGATGCGATCGGCATCCGTGCGATGATTCGCTGCGCCCGCGGGCTCGGGCTGAAGGTCGGCTCGCGCAAGACAAACTGGAAGCGACTTGGGAGTGTCCGGCTCCCCGGCATCGCGTCGCTGCGGAATGGCGGGTTTCTGCTCCTTGGAAAGGTCAACGACAAGGCAGCGGTTGTGCTTGATCCAACCTGGTCCCGTCCGAAGCAGATCACGCGCGCTGAATTCGAAGCAATCTGGGATGGCCGTTTGATCTTGGTTGGACCAGGGACTGTTGCAAATCGGGTGGTTCATGCATTCGTCAAAATCAGTTCCCGCGGGCGTGACCTGGCGCAAGGTGTAGGCAATGCCTTGATGCGCGCTCGCGATACCTTGATGCGTGCGCGTGTCGCCGATCGACGCGATCTGGCGCCTCAGTCGGCGAGCAACGATTCTGAGAATGACGACTCAGGGCTACTTGCCCTGGCGATATTGCTACATTGCCATGGTATCGCGGCCGATCCGGGTCAAATTCGCCACCGGATGGGCGCGGCGCGCGCAGGTGTCACTGAAATCCTGCGCTGTGCAAAGGATTTCGGGCTCAAGGCGAGGGTACAGAGGACGAACTGGGATCGGCTCGCGGTTACTCCGCTGCCGGGGATCGCCGTGCTACGGGACGGTAGATTCCTGATCCTTGGCAAAATCCTCGACGACAAACTCATCGTTCAGCGCCCGTCGTCACCGCAACCCTATTCTTTGACGCAGGAGGAACTCGAGGCCATCTGGGACGGCGACATCATCCTGATGACACGGCGCGCGGCCCTGACGGACCTCTCTCGTCGATTCGATATCAGCTGGTTTCTCGGCGCGGTCCACAAGTATCGCCATCTTCTCGGCGAGGTGCTGGTCGCATCGTTCTTCCTTCAGATATTTGCCGTCATCTCACCGCTGTTCTTCCAGGTGGTCATCGACAAGGTGCTTGTGCATCGAAGCATGAGCACGCTCGACGTTCTGGTCACTGGTCTCGTCGCGCTGACCGTTTTCGAAGCTGTTCTCGGCACGCTGCGCGTCTATCTGTTCGCGCATACGACGAACCGCATCGACGTCGAGCTCGGCGCCCGGCTGTTTCGTCACTTGATGGCGTTGCCGATCGCATATTTCCAGACACGCCGCGTCGGGGATTCAGTCGCACGCGTCCGCGAACTCGAGAATATCCGCCAGTTCCTGACGAGTTCGGCGCTCACGCTTGTCATCGATCTCGTCTTCACCGTCGTCTTCCTTGGGGTGATGTTCTATTACACGACGTTCTTGACGCTGATCGTTCTGGCGTCGTTCCCATTCTACATCGGCATTTCTGCGGGAGCTGCACCGCTGTTTCGCCGGCGCCTTGATGAGAAGTTCGATCGCGGCTCGGAGAATCAAGCTTTCCTTGTCGAGACCGTCACGGGGGTCGAGACGCTGAAGGCCATGGCAGTCGAGCCGCAGATGCAGCGCCGCTGGGAGGAGCAGCTCGCCGCCTATGTGACCGCGAGCTTCCGCGTGCTCAGCCTGAACAATACGGCGAGCCAGGCGGTGCAGATGATCAACAAGCTGGTCGTGGCCGCAACCCTCTACTTCGGTGCTAGGCTCGTGATCGGCGGCGACCTGACCGTCGGCGGGCTCGTCGCATTCAATATGCTGGCGTCACGAGTGAGCATGCCGGTGCTGCGGCTCGCGCAGATCTGGCAGGATTTCCATCAGGCCCGCCTGTCGATCGATCGTCTCGGCGACATCCTCAACACCATTCCCGAGCCAAGCTTCAATCCTGGCCGGGCCGCACTGCCGACGATCCGCGGGCAGGTGACATTCGAGCATGCGACTTTCCGCTACCGCATCGATGGCCCCGAGGTACTGCACGACGTGTCGTTCAGCGTCGAGCCCGGTCAGGTCATCGGTATCGTGGGCTCCTCGGGCTCAGGCAAGAGCACCGTCGCCAAGCTGATACAGCGGCTCTATGTGCCGGAGAGTGGGCGGGTTCTGGTCGATGGCGTCGACCTAGCAATGGTCGATCTAACCTGGCTTCGACGCCAGATTGGCGTTGTCTTGCAGGATAACGTGCTGTTCAATCGCTCCATTCGCGAGAACATCGCCCTCGCCGATCCGGCTATGCCCATGGAGCGCGTCATTGCGGCGGCATCGCTCGCCGGCGCTCACGATTTCATCCTGGAGTTGCCTGAGGGCTATGACACCATCGTGGGCGAACGCGGCAGCAGTCTTTCCGGTGGGCAGCGCCAACGCGTCGCAATCGCTCGCGCACTCATCACCGATCCGCGCATCCTCATCCTCGATGAGGCGACCAGCGCTCTGGACTACGAAAGCGAGCGCGCCATTCAGCAGAACATGAAACGAATTTCTGCCGGCCGAACCGTCTTCGTCATCGCTCATCGGCTCTCGACCGTGCGCCACGCGAACCGGATCATCACGATCGAGCATGGCCGTATCGTCGAGGACGGTACCCATGATGACCTAATCCGCTCGAACGGGCGTTACGCAAACCTCCACTATCTACAAGCCGGCATCCATGAAGTCCGCTAATCGAAATGTCGTCGAGTTTCCCAGAGCCCAGCTTCGGCGCCGCGAGCACGAAATTGCGTTTCTGCCGGCGGCGCTCGAAATCACTGAATCGCCGCCGTCACCGATCGGGCGCGCGATCGGGGCGAGTATCATCGCGGTCTTCTGCTTCGCGCTGGTGTGGGCGTCGCTGGGCACCGTCGATATCGTGGCGACCGCGACGGGCAAGATCGTGCCAGACGGGCGCACCAAGGTGCTCCAGCCATTCGAAGCGGGCGTTGTGCGCGCTATCAACGTACGCGATGGACAGAGCGTGAAGGCTGGCGACGTTCTGATCGAGCTCGATCCGACCATGACGGAAGCCGACCAGGAGCGCCAGAAAAGCGAACTCCTTTCGGCCGAACTCGACGTCGCGCGGCTGCGCGCGGCGCTCGCGGAGGATCCGCTTGCTGCTTTCCAGCCGCCGCAGAGGGCGAGCGCCGCGGAGATCGAGATGCATCGTCAGTTTCTGATCAGTCAGCTCGCCGAACAGGACGCCAAGCTCGCCGAGATCGATCGCCAGCGAAATCAGAAGGAAGCGGAACGATCGACCACATTGGCAAGCGGCGCGAAGCTCGAGGCGACGATACCGGTGCTGCAGGAGCGAGTCGACATTCGCAAGAAGCTCCTCGACGAGGCACTTTCTTCGAAGGTCGTCTATCTCTCCGAGTATCAGGAGCTGGTCGGCCTTCAGCAGGATTTCAAACTTGAGCAGGGCCGCCTGCGCGAAGCCGATGCGGCCATCGCACTGCTAAAGGAAACGAGGGAAAAGACCGCCGCGGAGTATCGGCGCGCGACCTATGACGCACTCGCCAAAGCCGAGCAGAGGGCTGCGAGCGCTGAGCAGGAGGTGATCAAGGCAGAGCGGCTCACGAAGCTCCAACAATTGACCGCGCCGGTCGATGGCGTCGTGCAACAACTCGCCGTTCATACGGTGGGGGGCGTGGTGACGCCTGCTCAGGCACTGGCCGTGGTGGTTCCGAGTGGGAGTCATCTCGAGATCGAGGCCATGCTCTCCAACCGAGATATCGGTTTCGTCCATCCGGGACAGAAGACTGAAATCAAGGTCGATACATTCAATTTCACCCGCTACGGGCTTCTTCATGGAGAAGTGCTCAGCGTGTCATCGGACGCCATAACTCGCGACAGGCAACAGAGCGCGTCGAACGACCCTGCGTCGGGCGTATCGCAGAGCGAAAGTGAGCCGAGAGGTCAGGAACTGGAATATGCAGCACGCGTTTCACTTGACCGTACGGACATGCAGGTGGATGACAAACTCGTCAAGCTCGGTCCCGGCATGGCGGTGACGGTCGAGATCAAGACTGGTACGCGCAGTATCATCGGCTATTTTCTCTCGCCGCTGGCGAAATATAAGCAGGACGCGCTACGAGAGCGGTAAAAGCCGGCTTCCAGCCGACGAATTCGTCCTCCCGTTGTCAACTCGAGAGCGCGGGATGTGTTCCTATTGGATGAGTGGGCGCGAACAGGGCGTTAGGGCTACCCCCAATTCGTCAAGGGCCCCGCGTCTGGCAGCGTGCTACGACTGTTCCGCGCAATTGCAGAGCGGAAAACCGCAACCGTGAACATAATCGGCCAAGCCACGCCAAACACATTCACCTTCGAAACCAGTGCTCTCATCAAAGCCACTGGCTTCCGGGAATACGATGCGCGCTGGTGGTTCGGGCATCCAGGCTCGGACAAAGAACCCGAACTCAACCTGATGGGCGTGCAGGCGATCGGCATGGGGCTCGGCACCTTGATCCGCCGAATGGGTGTCGGCCCGGACATCGTCACTGGCCACGACTTCCGCAGTTATTCCATGGCCATCAAGATGGCACTGGTCTCCGGCCTGATGGCGGCCGGCGCGCGCGTCAAGGACATCGGTTTGGCCCTTTCTCCCACAGCCTACTTCGCCCAGTTCGCACTCGACGCTCCGTCGGTGGCCATGGTGACGGCCTCCCACAACGAGAACGGCTGGACCGGAGTGAAAATGGGGGCGCAAAGGCCTCTGACATTCGGCCCGGAGGAGATGACAGCTCTGAAAGCGCTCGTGCTGGACGGCGATTTCGATCTGATAGGCGGGGGAAATTATGAATTCGTGCCGGGATTTCGTGAAAGGTACATCGAAGACCTGACCGCCGGAAAGAACCTCGGTCGAAAGCTGAGGGTGGTGGCTGCCTGCGGCAACGGCACCGCGGGCGCCTTTGCGCCGCAGGTGCTGGAAGGCATTGGCTGCGAAGTGATCCCGCTGGACGTAGAGCTCGACCACACCTTTCCACGCTACAACCCCAATCCCGAAGACATGCAGATGCTGCATGCTATCCGGGACAAGGTTCTGGAGGCGGGTGCCGATGTCGGGCTCGGCTTCGACGGCGACGGCGACCGCTGTGGCGTGGTCGACAACGAGGGTAACGAGATATTCGCCGACAAGGTCGGCGTCATGCTGGCGCGCGACATTTCCAGCCAGCATCCTGGCTCGACCTTCGTCGTCGACGTCAAGTCGACCGGGCTGTTCAACACCGATGCTGTTCTGCGCGCCAAAGGCGCTGTCACCGATTACTGGAAGACCGGCCATTCCTATATCAAGAGGCGCGTCGCCGAACTCAATGCCATAGCTGGTTTCGAGAAGTCAGGTCATTTCTTCTTCAACCCGCCGATCGGACGCGGCTACGACGACGGGCTCCTCACCGCGATCGCCATCTGCGAGATGCTCGACCGTAACCCGGGCAAGGCACTCGCCGACCTTTACAGCGAGCTGCCGCTGACCTTCGGCACCCCAACGATGTCGCCCCACTGCCCCGACGAGGTGAAATACGGGGTGGTCGCGAAAGTTGTCGGGGAATTCAAAAAAATGAAGGGGGATGGGATCGAGTTCGCCGGCCAGCCGCTGGCCAATCTCGTCACGGTGAATGGGGTGCGTGTCGTTGCCCAGGACGGCACGTGGGGCCTGGTCAGGGCCTCGTCGAACAAACCGGAAATTGTCGTCGTGGTGGAAAGCCCCGTGTCGCCGGAGCGACGTCGCGAGATGTTCGAGGCTCTCGATGCGGTGCTGCGCCGCAATCCAGAAGTCGGGATCTACAATCAGACATTCTGAGAGGAACTGGACCATGCCGGACCGGATCGTCAGTTTTGTCATGAGCGGGGGCGTTGGCTCACGGCTGTGGCCGCTCTCGCGCGAGGACAATCCCAAGCAATTCCATGACCTTTCGGGCGACGGCTCCATGCTCGCGAAGACTGTCCGACGCCTCAAGGCGCGGCCGCAGGGTGAGGCGCCGATCTACCTGATAGCTTCCGAACGGCACGCCGACCGCGTTATCTCGGACATCGGTCCGCTCGGCCTGAACGGGGGCAAACCGATTTTCGAGCCCGTTGGCCGCAATACAGCCGCAGCGGTCGCCATAGCCACCCTGCACACGATCTGCGGCCATGGCGGCGACGCGCCGGTGCTTGTGGTCCCCTCCGACCATGAGATATCGACAGAAACGCAATTCTGGCAAACCGTTGACGCGGGCATGCCGGCCGCCGATTCAGGAAGCATTGTCGTGTTCGGCATCAAGCCGACGCACGCCGAAACCGGGTACGGCTACATCGAGGTCTCGCCTAATGGTGACGGAGCTGCCGCCGTTTCTCGTTTTGTCGAAAAGCCCAATGCAGAGACAGCCGACCAATATGTGTCTTCGGGACGATTCTACTGGAACGCCGGCATCTTCCTGTTTCGGGCCGACACGATGCGGCAAGCATTCCTCGATCTCCGACCCGACATATGGGAAAGCGCGGAACGTGCCTACAAGACCGCACGGGCCGACGTGTCGGGCATTTACCTGCCCCACGGCTTCTACTCCGCCGTCCCGTCGACATCGATCGACTACGCAGTCATGGAGCGTGCGCGCGGGATCGCGATGGTTACGGCTTCCTTCCGCTGGAACGACCTTGGATCGTGGCAATCGCTGCTCGAAGCTAGCCCGACGGACGGCGATGGCAATGTCATCATGGGCGACGTCGTCGCCATGGATTGCGGCAGCTCCTACCTCAGGAGCCAGGGCAGGCTGCTGACCGTCATCGGAATGAAGGATGTGGCGGTGGTGGCGACACCGGACGCGGTATTCGTCGCTCCCGTCAGCCACAGCCAGAACGTGAAGAAGGTCGTCGAGCAGTTGGAGAAGAGCGGACGCCTCGAAACGAAGTTCACGGCGTCGGAAGACCGGGTCATCATCAGCGGGGCATGGCGCAAGCGCGTCGAGCACTGGCTCTTCGAGGAAACCCTGCCGCTGTGGTCCACCGCAGGTGTCGACGATGCGCATGGCGGCTTCCACGAGGCTCTCGGTTTCGATGCAAGGCCATTGGGCAAACCCAAGCGCATGCGGACGATGGCTCGCCAGATTTATGCTTTCGCGGTGGCCAAGGAACGCGGCTGGGACGGACCTGCCGACAAGCTGATCGACCACGGCATCGACTTCATCGCGAAATACGGCCGGACCGACCGCGGCGGCTGGGTGCGCACGCTGAATGCAAACGGCAGTGTGGCTGACCCGACGGAGGATGCCTACGACCATTCCTGCGTGCTCCTGGCGCTTGCCCATGCTTACCGATGCGGCCATCAGGATGCCTTGCGGCTTGCGCAAGAGACATTCCGTTTCGTCGATTCCCATCTTGAGGACGACAGCCTAAACGGTTTCCTCGAGACCCCCGGCTGGAAGGGAGTGCGGTTCTCGAATCCGCACATGCACATGCTGGAATCCTTCCTTGCCTGGCATGGCGCCACCGGCGACCGTGCATATCTGCGTCGAGCAGCACGCGTCATCGATCTCTTCCGGTGCCATTTCTTTGACCAGGAGAGCTGGACGCTCGGGGAACGTTTCGACGTCGATTGGCTGCCGATGCCGGGTGACGAGGGGCAGTGGACCGAACCGGGGCACCATTTCGAATGGGCCTCGCTCCTCGTCGATTTCGCGCGAGCGAGCGGGCAGAAGGACTTGGCAGCCTACGCAAGGAAGCTCTATTCGTCGGCGGTCGCCAGCGGATTGAACCGAGCCACGGGTCTGGCCTATGCAGCGGTATCGCGGCAAGGATTGCCCCTCGACCGGCTCTCCCGCAGCTGGCCGCAATGCGAGGCCGTCAAGGCGGCAGTCGCCCTGGACGGCATTGGCGGACCGGATCTGAAACCCGAGATCGAAGCTCGTGT
>NZ_JBSPKY010000036.1:0-30737 GCF_053848025.1 Mesorhizobium sp. 128a
TCGCCTGGAGGTCAACCCTGCCCTCCTTCGTCAGCTTGGTAGTTACAGCCGGGAAAACGCCAGTCCAATTTAGCATGGTTCGATCACTATGATTCTGTACGGCTTCAGAAATCGCTGAACTACACACTGGCTCGGCGATAAACTGAGATATGACGCTTGGACACTCCAGTGAAAGCCCCCTTCTCCCAATCTTCCCAACGCTCCGCCAGTTCAAGCCCTGCACATTCCGCCATGGTATCGAGTTCCTGGTGGTAGACGTAGCGAACACGACTTGGTAAGCGCTTGACCGATGTACCTGAAAACCAGAGGAGGGTTGACGTGAAGGTCTGGTTCACTGGATCATGGACATCCGCGTGAAGAAGCGTGTTCTCATGATCGACGAGAAGCGTGGTCGTTTTTTGGCCATTCACTAGTCCTTCTAACGCCGGAACACCCACCTCTACTACGACAACACCGTTATCTTCTAGCGCCTCTCGGGCAGATTTCAGACAAGAAATCTGCGCCTCGCGCGTGAATAGTAGCGTGAATGTATTATAAATACAATATACCAAATTATAACGTTGATCTGATTGAAAATCGGCAATATCTCCCTTCCAAGACTTGACCAAGTTGGTGCGCTTGGCGAGAAGTTCCAACATGCTGTCCGAATTGTCGATCCCTCCCACCCTGACGCCTAGGTCGCTCAAAGGCACCGCCACGCGCCCATCGCCAATTCCAAGTTCAAGAGCACTGCCTCCGCTGGAATATCTGCTAAGAAAGGCGGCCGTCTCGTCTGCCTCAGCAATCTTACCCCGCACGTTGGTGAAGTTTTCATAGGCCGAAGCCCAATTCTTGTCGTAGATGAACGCGTCAGACATATTCAGTTCTCCTGCAAGTTTTGACCGTCTTGCCACCAATGCTACTTCAGAAACCTAGACAGCACGATCCCACCATTTTGGTTCGAAAATGTTTCTCTGATCTCGTCTTGTGCTGACGAACTCTTCGCTGGCCGCGCGTGGGAAGGGAGCGCGAACGCACAAATGTACCGCCGCCAACGCGTGTAGAGGTCGGTTAGGCTATCAAGCATTGTTGTTACTATGGTTCGTTCCCATGTGAATTCGCAGGTCCAGCCGCAAAAGATATGCCAAGACAGAAACAGCTTTAATTCCCATGTGTTAGCTTTCGTGTCCGATCCTCCCTGTTTCGCCACTCTGCTTTTTGTCGGGTTTGCAACAACGGACAAGCCACCGAGTCCCGAGAGTTGCTGCGTCTCGGGCAAACAAGTGACGGGAAATGCAGCTGCGCAGACAGCTCATGTTGTTACGACATTTACGACTTCTTTTCTTCGCTACTACGCCCCGTACGGCACATCCGACGCCGCTGCGCACGTGCAAGCAGACGAGCTGCTTTGGCCCGGCTCCCCGGACTTTCCATCAGATCCACCGCGGAGTGAGCTTCAGTCGGGCGCAGCCCTGTTGGGGGAGAAATCATCGAAATTGTCTGTCACGAGCAATAGTTCAACCGCCGTGCCGCCGATTTCCTGACCTCAGCTGCGAATGAACCGATCTTCCATATGGTGCTGCAGCGATATGCGATCGCACGACGTGCGCAGACAACTCAGCTGCCGATTAGATGCAGACCCTTGGGCTAGCCGGCATCCACCGCATAGGAGATCTGGTCATAGCACACGAACTCAGTAACGACGAGTGGCTCGGCCCTGATGCTTGACCGCGCGTCGCCATGCGCGCCGACAAGCGCGCCAGCAAGCCGGCTCTGCCACAAAGTTGGTCTCGCCGGCGCAACATTCTGGGGCTCGTCCCACCCCCAGGCTCTGGTAGCATCCGGGGTTACCTGATCGCCGCGCATACGTCGCCCAACCATTCTCGACACTGCCTCGTGCTTGAACGCGACAGCATCCTAACCAAAAAGGCGGCGTCCTTGACCAGTGCCCAAGCAGCGAAATTGTCGGACATGAACGGAACAAGCACCCGACGACCGACGTCGTTGAACTGGCGGACCTGGCGAGAGAGTAGCCGCGACTTGGCGGTATCCGTTGCGAATGCGTCCGCCGGGTTGGTCAATGAGGGATTTAGCCAGTACCCCTGATCAGCCGTGCACCTCCCGCGACGGCCCACATGAATGAGCTCGGGGCGATCGCACGCGGACCTGCCATTCGTTTAGGCTATGTGAACCCCCACGGCGGCGAACGTCACAGCGACGATCGGAATCTCACGCGGCGCAAATCAATATTTCATGATCTCGCCAGCTGCACGATCGGTGAGGTAAAAACGTTTTAACGAGTCGGTCTTTTCGATGAGTGCTGGATCACCGTGACGTCGGCAGATCTCTTTCAACCACCCATACATATCCTGGCAGTCGACCTTGTAGAAAAAGTGAATCTTCGCCAAAAGCGCGACGATCTCCCGATAGTTTACGTCGCTGATGATTTCTGAAAATCCCAAAACAGAAGCTAACGTTTTCTTAGTCCACTCCTCGCGAGTATCAACCATTGCATCTCTTGCCAACGGACCTCCGACGTTGCGTACAACGCCTTCCGGAGCACAAGTACCCTCGATATCGAGCACCAAATGCAATCTTGGCTTTGTTGAGAAGCATCCAGCCGCGTGCGGTAGGGTCGCGTCGAGAAACCAAATCTCTCCTCGCCCCATATGGAAGATCCTATCCTCCTCCGTGTTGGCGCATCTGTCATTTGTGTCGAGGACCAGATGGAGTCTGACAAAATGGGCGTCCAATTCCAGATAATCGCGGTGAGGAATGATGCAAGCATTGTTGGAAATGCGAATGATCCGAGCGTACCGTATAGATTCAGTATCAAAGTGACCCTCCATGAGTTCGCTGAGATAGGGCAAAGACATCCCCAGAGGCGTTGCGAGCGCTGGGACATGGTGGGTGACCACCGTCTCCTCGTCCTCCTGCCCAGATCGATTTCGGAGCATGCAGAATTCCCATTGCCCGCAGGCGAAGTCCGAATATGCCGTTGAGAACTCTGAATTTGCTACAGTAGCCAGATCGTCCGCCAGCCGCCTTCGATCCAGATTGATCACGCCCAATATCCGTGTTGTCATTTCCCAGCCTCCGAATTGCTTGTTTCACTAGGTAAGGATTTTTGGGGAGGATTTCTGATGGGATAGGCGCGTTGTGCTTCGTTCCTACACTCCTCCCTAAGAAAACCATATGGCTCCTTGCGCATAGCGGGAACCAATACGGACTCCATGTCTGCCACGCTGACAAGCCTTGCATAGGTTCCACCCAGCGCGAACTCACGCATGACATTCTTCAATTCACGAACGTCGCGATCAACATCGCGCGCAAGGAATCTGTACTCCGGCGTTCCCGCCACATCACGCACATAAATCGATGATGAGGCGTTATGCGGCCCGGTTCCAAAATCAACGACACCCTCGATATCGATCGTGTTCATGTACGGCACGTGCGCCAACAGTTCGCAGCGGTGAACATGGGTAGCGACCGACGTGCCGAGGCCCATGACGAATCCTCCGAGCCGGCTGACTAGTCCAAATATCGAATCGTCACCGAAGGGACTGCGCTTCCACCAGTCTGTTTCGCATAATTCACGTGTTCTCAAGCCGGTCACGACCATCGAATAGGCGGGATGTTTGGTGCGTCCAGCGGGAAGCTCTCGCATGACGAGATCGGCTAGCACTCCTGTTTCAGACTTGGTCCTCTCCCAATGAAAGTTCCGCGCGCCACAGTAGCTCAACGTAAAAGCTGGTAGAATAACGGTCGATGACGCAGAGAGGCGCTTTATGCCATCGAGAAGAGTGCATGCCACCTGGTTCGCGGTTACGTTCCTTAACGCTACAAGTGATGAATGCAGTACAACAGTGCTCGGGGAACGAGTCTCAAGGTATTCGATAATTCGCAAGAACTCGTCTGTAAACTCCACGGCCTGTGTGCTCGCACGTTTCGCGACCGCTTGAGCTCCGCTGGAAATCGGTTGAATTCGCCTTGACCACTCCTCAAACGAAAAGTCTTGATTTTGGTAGACGTCCTCGCAGAACATGAGGCCCATCTCGGCCATTTGTATTTGTATCTCGAGGAAGTTGAGTGAATCGATGTCGCACTCACGAGCTATGAAACTAGGCAGCACCCATCGTCCTAGGATGGCGTGAACCGCTTGCAGCACGGAGTCCAGCGGTGACCCTGCCGTATATTCGGCCTGTGGCACAGCACACTTCAAATTCCGCCTGAGCGCCTCCATAGCAGTTCTCTCGAGGGCGCGTTGATCGAGCTTTCCATTGGGAGTGAAAGGAAGCTCGACAAGGGGCAAAACCAGCCTCGGCAATCGATCATCTGGCAGTGCATCAGAGAGTCGCCGGCGGATTTCATCCACGTCAGCGCTCGCAGGCGTCACGATGCAAACTAGCTCCTGGCCCGCATCGTCGTCGGTTTTTACTACGAGCAACGCCGAATCCGCACATAGGCCCATCTTGTCGATTTCGCTGATAATCTCCCCTTTCTCCAATCGGACTCCTCGAAACTTGATCTGATCATCCTTTCTTCCGACAAACTGTAAGCCGTGTTCTTCAGAAGCCACGACGTAATCACCAGTGCGATACAACACCTGTTCGCCATTGGCGGTCATGTATGGCACGAAGCGCAGGTTCGATTCGGCTTCATCAGCCACATAGGCTTCCGAGGTTTGCAGGCCTCCAACCCAGAGCTCGCCTTCCACTCCGAGCCCAACACTGGACTGGGTCTCGTCGAGAACAAAGAATTCTATATTTGGAGCTGGCTTGCCGATGAACATCGGGAGCTCCACGTCACTACGACGGCAATAGTGGTAATTAACCGACACACAGCACTCGGTAGGTCCGTAAGTATTTATTAGAGTTGCATTTGGCAGTACCGAGTAAAACCTCCGCCTAAGCGAATCTGGCAATGCTTCTCCGCCGCAGACAACATATTTTAGATCCGTTAGACGCTCTGCCAAGCGGGGAATACGTTCAAGCGTTCCAACGAATCGTCGCAATAATGTTGGAGCAGTCGGAATGGCGTTCGTCCCACTTTGAATTAGAAACTCGATTGTTTGAATGATCTGTGTTCGCAGTTCCGTGGTAGGCAACACAATTGTCCCACCTGTTGCAAAGGGAACGAAAAATTCAGGAATCGAGGCGTCGAACGTGGGCCGCGTGAGCTGCGAAATGCTGGCGTTTTCAGAGAAATCGATCATGTTGATGTACCAGTCGATCAAATTCAGAAGAGCCGGCTGGGATACCGGTACCCCCTTCGGGATTCCGGTGCTTCCAGAGGTGTGCATGATATACGCTGTGTCTGGGAATGCAGGGGTCACGTCACCACCTGTCGAAACGCCCTCAATTTGAATGGAACCATCTGAGTTGTGAGTTACTACGGCGTTGGCGCTGGTGTTGCGCAGTATCTGGCCCAACCGCCGGTCGGAGTCCGATGGATCAACGGGCACGAAGGCAACCCCTAGCATTTGGGAAGCCAGAATGACCGTGACCAAATCAACTGATCGGGGAAGTTTTATAATGACGGCGTCACCAGGGCGGATACCGACGGCCTCTAAGCGCTCGATAATCTGGAACGCAGACGTCCCCAGGTCCCGGTATGTTAGCTCGCCGTTCTCGGTACGCACGGCGGTGTTCGATGGGAAATTTTTCAAGATCTGGGCAATTAGATCGGCGATCTTGTCGTGCCCAAAACGCGAGGACCTGTGCGCCCCTGAGAGGATCGGTACTAGAGTTTGCATAATGGGAGCCTCCGTTACAGTCTTTCCGCCAACCGCCCCCTGCGATACCTAGGAATCGGCAGTCGATTCAAACACCTCGCCAGGATCAGCCTCCCTGGCACAGCCACGCCACTCGGTCGTAGGCTGCTATTTCATCGGCCACGCTAACGCGTTTCGGATCAAAGCTGAGGTAATCATTTGTAAAGACTTGTGAAAGACGCAATCTAGCAGCTCACGGGCACGAGACCGGCGACAGTACTGAATTACCAAGTCAGGCGTTCAAATAAGTTTACGCAAACTTTACGAGCCCAAATCGCTGTCAATGGTACGTTCATGTTGGTGCGCAGCGGAGAAAGCTGGCGATTGGGCCGGCGGACACACAGCACGAAACTAGGAATTAACAGCTGATGACAAGACGAGCACTCATCCTGCTTGAGGGCAATCCTAGGGGCAATGGTCTGCTGTACGTCCAAGCTGCCCAGCGTCTTGGCCTTACACCGATCACCCTGTCGGCCGACCCAGCTCAGTACGACTATGTTGCGACGCACGGGAGCAAGGCAATCCGAGTCGACACAACCAATCTCGATGCGTTGATCCGCGAATGTTCCCGGCTGCGCGCGACCTATGACATAGCTGGCATTACGGGCTTCGTGACCCCCCTTGGGGAGACGGCTTCTGCGACAATTGGCAAGCTCTGCCAGTATTTCGCACTCCCGGGGCCGAACTCAGAATCGATTGAACGATGCTGCGACAAATTCATTCAACGCCAGCTCCTCGCGGAGGCTGGCGTTCCGATGCCGGCATATCAGCTGGTGGCGAACGCCGGGGACGCAGAAAGATCAGCCGTGGAGATTGGGCTTCCGGTGATTGTTAAGCCGGCCGTAGGCGGCGGTGGCTCGGGTGTCCGATTGTGCCGCAACGTCCACGAGTTATACGAACACATGACCTATCTGTTGGGCGGGAAGCATGTATGGGAGGGTCCGCCGAGGGTTCTAGTCGAAGAATTTGCACAAGGCCCTTTTTTTTGCGCCGAGATAATGGGAAATGAGGTCATTGGGATTGATGCTGCCGACTCGGGCCCTCCCCCACATTTCGTTTTTCGTCAGTCGACTTTTCCGGCCGTGCTGAGTTCTGAACAGCATGACCGCATTATTGAGGTTTCGCTGACCTGTTTACGAGCTCTTGGGCTTGGCTGGGGGCCCACGAACATCGAACTGCGCTGGACGAAGCTTGGCCCAGTGGTCATCGAAGTCAATCCGCGTCTTGCTGGCGCGCCCAACCCTCAGCTGATTCAGCTGGCTTATGGCATCGACCTAGTCACCGAGCACATCAAGCTAGTCACCGGCGACGAATGGAATTTGCGCGCAAGGAATTCGCACACTGCGGGCGCCCGGTATCTAGTTGCCGATCGCGACGGCATCATTGATTGGATCTGTGGCGACAGCCGTGTGGCTGCCATACCAGGGGTCGCAGAAGTCAAATTGTACGTTGAACCCAAGACGCCGATCGTGAGGAACGGTGATTTCCGAGACTGCATCGGACATATAGTTGCCGTTTCGCCCAGCCTCGCTCAGACTGAGGCGATACTTCAGGATGCGGTCGACTTGATCGACTGGTCGATTACCCCGTTTTCGGCGCTTAGCGAAAAGGAACAGCTCGGCGGGGTCTCGCCTGGCGCGGGTAAATGCGACTAGTGCAATTGAACACGCGCGAGGCGGATCAGGTGCCACTACTTTAGGCGGCTATTTCAAAGAATCTTTCGTATCTGCTCCCACGCCAGAGGGCAAGCGGAGCAGCGCAGCGGTGGCCGTTGCGCAGCATTGCACCAGCTGTGCCTTGACAAAGATGGTTCGGCGGCTGATGCGGAGCGCGGCGTACAGCCGAAGATCTGGCGGCGCTCCATCCTCACAAACTACGGCGGCCTAGGGGCGGCCGATTCCCCGAACCTGCCAAAGGCGCCATCGTTCCGAAGGCCGGCACCATCGTCAAAGCCACGGACCAAAGCCCAGCCTCACGCAATCGCGTGATGCCGCATCGGTCCGCGATGAATCATTGGTTGGCCTCGAAACCGGAGGACAACCAAGATGCTTCTTGTCATCACCTCGCACAATGCCGACGAATGTCAGGCGGAACTGGATCAGGCGTTCCGTCTTCGCCACAAGGTGTTTGTCGAGGAAAAGGGGTGTGCGACACCGGCGGTTCGAGGAGCGGCAGCAGATCGCCGATGACGTGCTCACCGCCCAGCACGTCCAGTTCCCGCATAAGCGGTGGACGGCTTGCTGAACGAAATCACTAGAACGGCGCATGAAGCTTCGGCAGGTACGAAGGCGAACCGAACGGGCCCTTCCCGGCCAACCACCTCATCGGCATCCGCGGCCGCACGTCAAGCGCGATGAAGGCCGGGAACGCAGGCAGGGGTGCTCGCCATATTGCTGAGGGCGCCTTTGCTTAGCGTAGCTCGGCAAATCAGGAGGGTCGCGGCCGCGCCGCTGCAGTTCGAAGGCGATAGCTGCGCCAACCGTGCCGGCGCCGATCGCAACGATTCAGGCTTCATGAATTCCACTCCATTTCATAGCCTTCAGCCAGAGGGCCGGTTCTTTTCACCTCGGCGAAGTCGGTCTATTCCTCAGACGTCCGCGGAAGAAGCGGCTCGGGGCCGCGCGGCCAACCGACGTGCCGCCGAGTTCACTGCCGTACCTTTGCGAAATTGGCGCTCGCCAGATTGGAGATCGCCTGCAGAAGCCCTGCATCTTGTCGCGCGGACCTAATCACCGGCTCTATCGTGTTCACGAGATCGAGGCCAAGCCTTGGCCGTGCAATTGGCAGGCCCAGATCCACCACATCGCACCCCAGAGATAAAATCCGGCGTCTGGTCGTGCGCCCCATTGGTGACCTGGCTTCCTAACGCGGAGCCGATGTCGATGACGCACAGCAGGGTGGCCCTGGGCTTTCCTTGATGAGGATGCACGGCTCATCCAAACAAGGCGTCCAGCCCGACCTCGACACCGGCCTTCCATAGGTACTTGTATAGGTCGGTTTGCACACCGAGCGGCTCGAGGAGCGACCGGTAGTGGCCGATCAGTTCGGTCGGCGCGACCGTGACATTGATGGCCAGAAAGCAACATCGCACCGCAACCGAGATCGCGCGCGATGGTAGGCTCGATTCCATCCCAGGTGAAGGCCGTATTTGTCCCATATCCGACAATGTCGGCCATCGGACAGCGCCTCGACAATCGTATTCGCCGCATTGAGCGGGCTTTCACTTGGCGCGGCATTTGCAAGCCAGATTGGCAACGAGCCTGCATATCGGCTGAGGAGAAATCCTTCCAACTCAACTCGCCAACCCGCGGTGAAGTCCGGGACGGGAAGCAGAAGACCGGACCTAGAGTCAAGGAGTAGCCCATTGACCCTTCGCAGAGGACGCGAGTTTTTAGCATGAGCAGCCAGAATGGCAGAAGTCCCAAAGCTCCTCAACAAACAGCTGTCTGTGACAATACGTCCTCGCCACCGCGTGCGTGTTCAACGAAGGCGCAGCTCAGTTCGCTTCGCGTCCTAGCCCTGTTTATCGCGATGGTGTGGCGCACAGGCCCGTATCTGACCATCTCGTCATTGCTGCTGAGGCTAGTCGATGCGCTGCTTCCCGTCAGCACACTCTATGTCGGCAGTCTGATCATCGACGAAGTCGTTAAGCAAATCCCATCGGGGGCGCCCATCCTGTCCGACTTGATTCATGGCGACCGGTTGGACCGGCTTGCACTGTTGATCGCCGCCGGGTTCGGACTGGCTGTGTTTGCAGACTTAATGAGCCGCGTCGCCCGTCTCCTTGACGGTGTACTGGCGGAGCGCGTCACCACCGCATCGAGCGTGCGTCTGATGGAACATGCCGCGACACTGGATCTGAAGGATTTCGAGGACGCCGAATTTCAGGACCAGCTCGAACGTGCTCGCGCGCAGACAAGCAACTCCATGACGCTGATGTCCCTTTTTGGCCAGGCGACGGGCATGGTAAGGGTGGTTAGCTTCGCCGCGGGCCTTCTCATCATTGCTCCTTGGCTGATCGTTCTGGTGTTGGTCGCACTAGTGCCGGCACTTATCGGCGAGTTCCATTTCAATGGGAAGAGCTACTCGCTCGATTTCGGCCGCACGCCCCAACGGCGCGAACATAACTATGTACGCGAAACGGCAGCCAGAGGCGAAACGGCCAAAGAGGTCAAGATTTTCGGCTTGAGCCGCTTCCTCATCGATCGCTATGTCCAGCTTGCCAAACAGTTCTACACCGCCAACCGTAAGCTGGCGGTACGGCGTACGATCTGGAGCGGTGTGTTCACCGCCGTCGGAACCATGGCCTATTACAGCGCTTACGCTTACATCATATGGGGTACGCTGCAGGGCGACTTCACCGTTGGCGAGCTTGCGTTTCTCTCCGGTTCGCTCCTGCAACTGAGCGATCAGCTGGAATCACTGCTGTTCGGGTTCGCGATAACCGCCAACCAAGCACAGTACCTCAGGGACCTGTTCTCCTTCTTTGACTTGAAGCCTGAAATCCTGTCGCCCGAAAACGCGCTGTCCGTGCCTTGTCCAATCCGAGAAGGCTTCGTCTTCAAAAACGTGGGATTCAGATATCCGGGAGCGGAGCGCTGGGCAGTGCGCGATCTCAGCTTCACGCTGCGGGCCGGAGAGGTGTTGGCGCTTGTTGGGGAGAACGGCGCCGGCAAGACCACGCTGGTTAAGCTGCTGACGCGCCTCTACGATCCCAGCGAGGGCCGGATCCTTCTCGATGGGAAGAATTTGCGCCAGTACGATCTGGATGAACTGCGCAATTCGATCGGCGTGATCTTCCAGGATTTCGTTCGCTACAATATGACTGCGAGTGACAACATCGCGGTTGGCCGGATCAAGGCGCGCGAGGATAGAGATCGCATAGAACGCGCCGCCGAACGCAGCCAAGCCGGCCAAGTCATCGGCAGGCTGCCCGGCGGATATGACCAGATGATCGGTAAGCAGTTTGATAATGGCGTGGAGCTGTCAGGCGGCGAATGGCAGAAGATCGCCATTGCTCGTGCCTACATGCGCGGTGCCGAGCTATTGATCCTGGACGAACCGACGGCCGCACTGGATGCCCGTTCGGAATCCGAGGTGTTCCGGCGTTTCAAGGAACTGAGCAAGGGCAAGACATCGGTTCTAATTTCCCATCGCTTTTCCAGTGTGCGGATGGCCGACCGAATCCTGGTGCTGGCCGACGGGAAAGTTGAGGCGCAGGGTACACATGAGGAACTTTTGGCGCAGTCCGGTCGCTATGCCGAACTCTTCGAACTCCAGGCGGCGGGCTACCGCTAGGCGCTAATTGGCTCGTCAGGGGTGAACGGCCCTTCCAGAAGTCCAGCGTGCCTGCTTCCCCCTAGCGCATTCGGGGACGTCAGATTCTAGGGTGGATAGCGCGCTGCTGTTGACAGAATGAAGTTGTTCACCCGCCGCTCGAAAAACGCACCCGACCACGCCATCGACACAGGGTGCAATTTCGCTTTCATGGAATGCGTCGATCGCCGCACTTCTGTCTCCTCGCTGACCCGCGAGTTGCGCCCCGGCACTACTGCCCAGTTCTTGCCGAAAGCCCTATTCCTGGCTGTATTACTGGAAACAGATGGAGGCCACCATGGGAACTTCACAGAAGCGTGCCATCCAACATTACCGCTCCCGCCTTGCCCTGCGCGGCTTAGCGCGCTTCGAAGTACTCGGTCGGGACGCTGATCGCGATCTGATCCGATCGCTTGCGCGGCGCCTGTCGGAGGACACCCCCGAAGCGTCAGAGGTTCGCGCGGCCGTGAGCACGTCGATTGCTGCCGAGCCACTCAAGTCTGGCCGAATCCTCGCCGCCTTGCGGCGTTCGCCGCTGGTGGGCGCGGACCTCGATGTTTCGCGGCCCCATGAAGAAGGGCGCAACGTCGACCTGTGACGCGCTACCTCCTCGACACCAACATCATCAGCAATGTTGTCAAACCGCAGCCATCGGAATCGCTCATCGCATGGATGTCGTCACAGCGCGACGAGGATCTGTTCATCGCGTCGCTGACGCTTGCGGAGATCCGCCGCGGTATTTTGGAGAAGCCGCGAGGCAAAAAAAACGCGACGCGCTCGACAAGTGGTTCTCGGGGTCTGAAGGACCTCAGGCGCTGTTTGCGAACCGCATCCTCTCGTTCGACGACAAGGCGGCGCTGATCTGGGCGCACCTGATGGCGAAAGGGAGAGCGGTCGGCCAGCAACGCAGCGGGCTCGTTATGATGATAGCCGCTGTCGCCGGCGCGAACGAGTGCGTGGTGGTGACGGACAACGAAAAGGACTTTGCCGGACTCCAATTCGTCAACCCGATGCGCGGACCGGTGTGACGCATTTGTGGGTTAACTAATGCTCGGGAGGGCAAGATGGCCGAGACTCAGATAGAGCGCTCACTCCAAATCCGGTGTGCGCTGCTCGATTCTTCCGCTTGCGCCAGTTGCATGACTGTCGCAGGTCCGGACTACCCGTTGTGCCAGGGGTTGACTCCGATCATGCCGAAAAGCAACAGTTCGGATATACTCAGACTGAGCATAGGCAACGACAATCACACGCGATTTCGGCATCCGGGATGCGCGCAACGGGATGGATGGGTCCGCCGGTCGGCTCGGCTTCGCGGTTAACATCGAAAATGCTCGACCTCAAACCGAGCAACATAGCTATCTGAGGAACCAGAATCGAGGATAGTTGCCGGCCAGCACCCGGTCGGCAGCGATGCGAGAAGCCTGATGCCTTCAATCTCACCAAGCGGCAAACGACCACCATCATGGAAGCAATGCGTTATGGAAGCACCTGCGCTTTGGCGTCGGCACCTCGATGACACGTTCGAGTTCCTCAATCAGATCCGCAAGAGCTCAAGCCAGCAGGAAATCTGTCGCCACCTGATTTCCTATGGCGACCGGTTTGGCGTCAGAAACGTGCTGGCAGGACCCATCCCGCCGCCTCGCGCGCTGAGGCGCGAGCAGATTTCGCATGTCCTGCTCGACGCCTGGCCTCAACAATGGTCGGAGCGCTATTTCTCAAAAGGCTATCTTTATCGCGACCCCACCATTCAGCTTGTCAAGCGTGGGGCCACGCCTTTCCGGTGGAGCGAGATCGATCAAGTTTCCAGCGTTTGTTCCTTCGGCCGACAGATCATGGCGGAGGCAACAGAGTTCAAGCTCCGCGACGGCTTCACGATTCCGTTCGCGACTTTGAACGGACAAGCGGTAGGATTTTCCGTTGCGGGGGAGAAGCTCGAGCCAGATCCTCACGACCGTCTCGCCTTTCAGTTCGTCGCCGCCTGCGCCTTCGGTTGCGCGGTTATTCTTGCCGAGGGAAAACGAAGCTCGAAACCCGTGCGCCTGTCGCCTCGCCAGCAGGACGTCCTGCGCTGGGCTGCCGAAGGTCTCACCGTCGACAACATCGCCGATCGCCTGAACATCAGCCGCAACACGGCAGATACGCATCTGCGATCGGTGCGCGAGAGGCTCGGCGTGACAAACAACGTGCATGCAGTCGCGAAAGCTTTCCGCCTGGGGCTGATCAGCTAGCCTCACGCAATCGCGTGATGCCGTGTTCGTCCGCGATGAACCATTGGGTTGGCCTCGAAACTGGAGGACAACCGAGATGCTTCTTGTCGTCACGTCGCACAATGCCGACGAATGTCAGGCGGAACTGGATCAGGCGTTCCGGCTTCGCCACAAAGTTTTTGTCGAGGAAAAGGGCTGGACCGACCTGTGGCGTGAAGACGGTCGTGAGGTCGACCGCTTTGACGACAGGCGAGCGGTCCATATGCTCTTCACCGAGCAGAATCGTGTTGTCGGCTACCAACGCCTGCTGGCTTCAACGCGACCTCATCTTCTGTCGGATGTCTTACCAGAGCTGTGCGAAGGCACGCGTCCAGTGGGAGAAAACATCTGGGAATGGTCGCGTTACTGTGTCGAGCCGCAATATCGCGAACGGGGACGGATGCTGAGTCCGGTTGCCAATGCGCTGTTGTCCGGCATCGTCGAGTGGGGCTTGGGTAGCGGGGTCGACACAATCATTATCGAAATGAACCCGCTCTGGCTGCTGCGCCTGGTTCAGTTGCATTTCAAGGTGACGCCGCTTGGGCTGCCGAAAATAATCGGCGGTGAAGAGACGGTCGCGGTGACAGCCAATTTCGATGAGCGCACGCTGCAAAGGCTTCGTGAGACCCGCAGCCCAGGCAACAATAAATCCGCATCCTAATCGCAAGCCACGGTCCGCGCACGCAAGAGGTGCCATGCGCCGCTCCATCCAACTTCTCACGCTTCATTTTGCGACCGTCGTCGCCGAGGAAGGCAGCTTCCTCGGCGCATCCCGGCGACTGCGGGTTCATCATTCCGCGCTCAGCCGGCGCGTAAAAGATCTCGAATTGAGACTGGGCGTGACTTTGTTCGAACGCCACCCCGGCGGGGTCAGAGCAACGGCCGCAGGCCAAACTTTCCTGACCAAAATACGACACATTCTGAAAGATTTGGACGACACGCTTCAGGGGCTTGAATCAGCGGGCCACAGCGATGGTCAGCCGCTTTCGATCGGATCGGACGGGCCACCGTGCCATTGTGGGTTTCTCAGTGCTGTCGTTGCCTGCTTGGGCAAGGATCCCAACTTACCTGCGTTCGTCGCCCTTCTACGCAAGCATCATCCCGAGCTTTGATAATCCATCGTCGTCCCGCGTGCGCAATTCGCGGCCTTCGGTGTCGCGCGGACCCAAGCGAACGCTCGAGCCCTAGCATGAACTGCCACAACACCGGCGCAGCTAGACCAAATCTGACTGGATCTGCTTGCGGCCGACCGGCTTAACGGCCCAAGAATTTGTGGCGTCCAGCCTATACAATCCATGTTCCAGGATCATTCGTGCAGACGCTGAACCGAGCGGCGGCTGCAGAGCTGGTTCTTGGGATGCAGGCGAAGTCCTGCACCTTGGGTACGCGGGCAGAGAGGACAGCGCGAGGAGTACAGCTCCCAACAAGGTTCGCGCCGAAGACGCTCCGTTTTTGGAGAACCGATGCCGCGACTTTAGCTCACCGATTTTTGGGTGCGGCGCCAACCGGCCATCCTTGACGACGTCCCGCCTGAGCTCGCGAGGCAGGCCTTTGCTGCTGCGCACAGAGGACGGATCAGGGACAGCATCCGATCCAACCCAGGATGGCGACGGCGCATAGGCCCAGACTTCAATCGCCTTTTCGGGCGTGCTTGCGGCGCGCGTGCACTCGCCCAACAATTCGCCCAGTCAGGCCACGGCATTTCCGACCTGTCATCCCTCTTCATCTTTTCGTCTTCCGCCGGGTGCGGTTTGGCTTCGGGAAATCCTTTTGTGGAGCTACACAAAGATCTTGTGAGCAAACCTGCTCACCCTTGTAGTTGGCCAGGGCCTGCAGCAATCGCTGTCCAATCCGCCGTTTCGTTTTTTCCGAGCCATCCTGCCAATCGGCGAGCGACTTCAGTGCCACTTCGATCAACTCGATCGCGCGATCCTTGTCGCCGCTCTCGTAAAAGTACTGACCGAGCGCCGGATAATATAGGAACTTGAAGGCGCCGTCGCCTGCCGGGGGATCCAGAGCCAGGATGTGTTCGGATAGCTGCTTGCCCATCGCGAAGCGCTCGGCAGAGGGAAGGTACGAATAGTCCTCCTCCGGATGGAAGAGTTGTTCCAGCACCTGAGACAACCAATTCACGGAATTTTTGTTGATCGCGTCGCGAACGAAGAGCTGCAGGACCGGCATGCCCGCCCGCATGTCGCGCATTTCGTGAAGCAGCAGATTCGCATGGCACGTGCGGATATTGGGATCGTCCGGGAACACGGCGACACCCTCTTCGATGGCCGAGAGCGCCGTGTGCCACTCCTGTGCCTTGAACGCCGCATAATACTTCTCAAAAATCGGCATCTTCACCATTCTGGCTTCGTCTTCGGCAATCCGCTTCGCATCACCGGCTTTCGCTTGCTTGCTGGTGCGCCAGCTGCCGTTGATCACTTTGGGCAAGACCTTTTCGAGTTCCATCGGATGACCGATGAAGGCGATGGCGCCATCACGATCGACAACGAACGAGGTCGGAATCCCAACGGAGAGGCTGGCTTCCATCCAAAGCTTGTCCATTTCGCCTGTGAAGTCGAACGCAATCCGATAATTCAGATACGAGCAGTTTTCGGTCAACCACGCGTCCAGCTTGGTACGCGCTTCGTCCGCGGTCGGAGCGTGTTCAGAAGTTGCGACTCCGACAACGTCAAGCCCGCGATCCTTGTATTTCTCCTGCAGCTCCGCCAGATGGGGCATCGCCGCCACGCAGGGGCCACACCACGTCGCCCAAAACTCGACGATGTACAGTTTCCCAGGCTGGAAGGCTGTCAGCGGCTCGCCACGCAGCCAGCTCTGCACCTTGATGGCAGGGGCGGGGGAATCCATTCGAAGCACCATGTCGCTCTCCAAAGCTATTGCCAAATGTGCGAGCCTGTCCTTGTCGGAAACGGAACACACAACCAAAAGACAGGCACGTCTTGCGTGGTCAGCCCTCAGCAGGGTTGCCATTCGTCAGTTTGAGCAAAGGCCGTGCCAGCACGCTCAAGGCACTGCGGCCAATGCGTGCCGACCGCTCGAGGGCCAGCAGTTCAACCATCTCGTCCAGCGTGATGTCCTTGCAAGCCTTGATCAACCCGGCGATGAAGGCTCATGCGCATCGAGACCGGACGCGCGCCGCCAACCCTGTGGCCGAGGCGTTCGCTCGCCGATTTTCGCCGTGCAATCCAACGGATCGCACTCGATATCCTCACGCCGATCCGCGCCGCCGCCTGCCGCGCCGACGTACCCTCATCGCAAGACTTCAAAACCGGCGACCGAAGGTCTTCACTGAGTGCCTTTGCCATCATCCACCTCATTAAAGTGGACGTTGAATCAGCTCAGCAAAGCTGTGTCACCTCACAATCAATTCATTACGCTCTAGCGTTCGCCGGCGGTAAAATTGATAGTCGAATCGCTGAGCAGCAGCACTTGGGCGCTGGTCAAAAGTACGCGCGACCTGTCTGCCTCGTGCAGAAAAACCTGGCGATCGCTGACTTTTCTCTAGCGCGATTGATGAGGCGCGGCGCGGGTTGCCGCCCCCTCTGTCGCGAGCAGGATAGCGTCTTTAGCCACGGAGCTGGCTCAGGACCGCCTTCCCCGTTACGCGCTGTCGCCTGATGACGTGCGTGACGTGTTGGGTGCAGACCTCAAGCCTGTCGGACGGCAACTCAGCGCTGGAAATCGGATCCCCGGATAGGCCTCAACAGAACGTGGAGCGGCTAGGCTGATGATCCCTGCCGCCTCGGATCCGTCCACGCCCACGCCGGTGTCGACATGGCCAGACCCCACGTTAACGGACCTGTCCTCGCGCCGCTTGCGCCTTGCGGCTGCGATAGCCGCGATCCGATCGCATGAAGGCCTCGAGCATATGGGGGATCAGAGCCGCCGCTTCGACGGGCTCATACAAGCGGCTGTATTCCGCCGCGTAGCGCTCCAGTTCGTCCTTAAGCGGCTCGGGAAGCGCGATCGTCATGCGGACCGTCCCGAATTTAGGCAGTGGACCAAGTTTCAGGTTCGCCATGCGCCGCCTCCGACAGGAAATGCGACCGGGACATGTTGACCATTGAGATCGCGATATACGGCCGCCGGCAACTCGACCGTCACTTTGACTGGCCGATCATCTGGAATGGCGGAGAGCTTCAGCTTGCTCATGACGGATCCTTCGCTGCACCGTACGGCGCCAGAACGAGATCGCGATTGACGATGACCCGAACCGGGAAACCCGGCCGGATGGTCAGCGTCGGCTGGACATTGAGCTGATTGCGCACGATCTGCTGGCCGACATTGCTGAGCGAATCCTGTGCGCCTTCGCGAATGGCCTTGGCGATATCACCTTCGTCGTTGCTGGAGCCAAGCGACGTGCCGATCCCAAGCAGCGTCGAGAGCGCTGCAGCCCGAAACAGCTGGCCCCAGTGATGGTCGACCTCGTCCTCGAGCCCAGAGAACCCTTCGGTATCCGCGCCCTGCTGGCGCTCGAGCACAATCGAGTTGCCATTGGGCATGATGAGCCGGTTCCACACCAGCAGCACGCGCGACTGGCCGAACGCGACCTGGCTATCATATTGGCCGATCAGTTTTGCTCCTTGGGGGACCAGGAGGTATGACCCTGTCGGGCCATCATAGACATTCTCCGTGACCTGAGCGCTGATTTGGCCGGGCAGGTCGGAGCGGATGCCCGTGATGAGGGCAGCTGGAATGACCGTTCCGGCCTGGATGACGTAGGGGGACGCTTTTTCAGCGAGGCGATCGGGACTGACGGTGCGGCGGTCGGGCGCTGCGTTGACGAAGGCAGTTTTGCGGTCCTGCATATTTTGCGCCGAGCCCGGCTCGAGCGCGGGCAGTTCGGGCGGCGACGCTAATCCTGACGAAGCCTCGCCGCTACTATTTGTGCCAGAACTCTGTCGCGCTGAATTGGCCCGCGAATTACTGTCGGCGAACAGCTTCGCCACGCGGGCGGCCTCGATCTCGGCCAGGCGGCGTTGTTCTTCAGGGTCGGCACGCGGCGTTTGGATGTCTGGGACCTGAACCTGCTGGCCTCGCTCTTGCGCGCGCAGAATTGGCCGTCCGAGATCGCCGGGCAATGCAGGCCCGAGTTTCGGGACGCCCGAATAGTCCTTTGGCAGGCCCTGCAGTCCGTCGGCGGTGGTACGGTTTTCCGTGCTGAACAGTTCGGATGGCTGCTCGTTGCCGCGTCGTCTGCTATCGAGTGCCCAGATCAGCGTGCCGAGGATCGCGACGCTTGCGACGCCACCAAGGCCAATGAGCACCTTGCGCGACAGTCGCGTCACCCTGGCGGGCTCTGGTCGCAACCGCAGCTCCGCTTCGATATCCGGGTTATTGGAAGGTTCGCTCATCGAAACAGCCCCACGCTGCGCTGCGGCTTTCTTCCGTCGGTGCGCACGATGCGGACGCGCTTTTCGCTCGTCTTATCGCCCAGCCTCAGTTCGGCCGCGGCAAACAGCCGGTCGACGACATAGTAGTTCTGGCGGGCGCGGTAGTTGACCAGTTCGGAGCCGCCTGACGGACCAACAACGAAGAGCGGCGGCATTTCACCCTGGCCGATGCCCGATGGGAATTCGATATAGACTTTTGCGCCATCGTCGAAAGCGCGCAGCGGCTTCCAGGGTGCTGGGTCACCCTCGATCCGATAGCGGAAGTTGAGTTTCTGGATGTCGACGCCGGAAGCGACTGGCTGCGCGGCGGAAGCCTGAGCGTTTTGGCGCCGGAGCGCGATCAACTGGTCTTGCGGATATTGCCAAGAAACCGAGGCCATATAGGTCTTCTCGGTCGAGCGCAGCTCGAGATGATAAGTCCGACGGTCGCTGTTGATGACCAGGTTGGTCTGGAGATCAGGGCGCGTCGGCTTGACGAGAATATGAACCTGAAGCAGCTCCCCTGCCCCGCTTTGCGTATCGCCGATGATCCAGCGCACCGTGTCGCCTGCAGCGACAGGACCTGAGCCGACAAGCTGCTCACCCGGCTGCAAAGCGATGTCGGTGACCTGGCCGGGTGCGGCGTAGATCTGGTAGAGCGCGCCCTCGCTCCAGGGATAGAGCTGGATTGCGTTGATGAAGCCGTCGCGTACGGGCTGCATGCGCGCGGCCTCGTTCGCCTGGCTGATCCGCTGCTTTGGATCGGTAGCCTCGGCCTTTGCCTTGGCGCTGTCGACCGGCTTCAGCTGGCCAGGTAGCGGAAGGGGTTTCGGCAATTCCACCACCTTCACCGGACCGGGCGGGTCGACCTTGCGCACTGCGGGCGCGGCATCATCGTAGTCGATCTCGGGCGGGATGTATTTTTTCGAGGCGCAGCCGGCGAGCGCTGTCGCGGATAGCAGGCCTGCGGCAAGCACGCGCGCCGCCCGTTTGCCCCTTGTCGGTGTTCGTGCGGGATGCATCATGAAAGCTCCTTCGACCAGTTTATGGCGTTGACGTAGACACCGAGCGGATTGGCTTTCAGCCGCTCGGCATCGCGGGGTTGTTGAATGACGATGGTAAGGATGGCGGTCCAACGTTCGGTGCTGGCCAGACTGCCGTTCTCGTAGCGGCGCTCGGTCCAGGCGACGCGAAACGAATCCGGCGAGGCGCGGATGACGCTCGAGACGTCGATCGCGACCTGGACTTTGCCAACCTTGGCAAAAGGGTCGCTCAGGCGGGCGTAGTCATTGAGAGAGGTAGCGCCGCGATCGGTGGCGTAATCGTAGGCGCGCAACCAGTTCTGACGCACGATGACAGGATCGTCCGCGATACTTCGCACCTGCTCAATGAAGCGGGCGAGATGCCATGCGATCTGCGGATCCATCGGCTTGAAGTCGGCCGTGGCCGGTGCCACCACCTGGGCCTCGCCAAACTTGTCAACCTGAACCACCCAGGGAACGACGGAGCCCCGCGTCGATTGCCAGACCAACGCCGAACCGAAACCGCCGGCAAGCACGAGCGATCCAAAGGCCAGCAGCCGCCAGTTTTTCGCCTGCATACGCGCCGAGCCAATGCGCTCGTCCCACGCTTGGGCTGCGCGCTGATACGGCGTCTCCGGCTGGGTCGTCTTGCCGTACCGGACAGAAGGTCGTTTGAAGGGGTTCATCGGTGATCATCCTGGTGGAGAGAGACATTCATCGAGCCGCCGCCGTGATCGCCGGAGCGGATGGAATGCGCTGCCATGCCGGCCCCATGGCTCAGGTCCTGGCCACGCTTCATGCGAGTGGCCCATTCGGGCGGCGAGCCGGCTGTGGAGTTCGAAGGGGATGCGGTGGATGGTCCGGCAAAGGAGGGATCGTTTGCGGCTGCGCTCATGCTGCCAACCGGCGATTGCCCGCCGGTAGCATTCCATCCCGCAGAACGACCGGATTGATTGCTGCTGCCGAGCGCCGACGTGGCGCGCGACATGGCGTGCCTGACCGGCTGAACGGCGGCCCCGACCCCGGCTCGGGCGACACCGCCGAGACCAGCGGCAACTGCGCCGGCACCACTGTGTCCTGAGGCAGCAGCGGCGAGGCCGAAGGCGGTCGACGTACTTCCCGCCAGATGCGCACCGCCGCGCGCCGCCGCGGCTGACATGCGCCCCCCGGCGCCAACAGTATTTGCGGCACCACTCAGTCCAGCACGCGCGCCCATGTAACCCGCGGCGCCAAGACCGGCGGCGGCGAGGCTCGTGCCGACTGCGGCACCCGCGCCGAGTTGCGGCGCTCCTGAGACGAGCCCTGTCGCAATGCCCGGGCCAAAGATCGAGAGCCCCATAAGCGAAAGAGCGCCGAGAACAAGTGACAGCGCATCCGTAATGGTAGGTTGGTCAGCGAAGCCTTGCGTGAATTCCCCAAACAGACCCGAGCCGATGCCGACGATGACGGCGAGCACGAGAATTTTCACACCGGAAGCGACGATATTACCGAGCACCTTTTCGGCGAGGAAGGCCGTCCTGTTGAACAGCGCAAACGGGATCAGCACAAAGCCGGCAAGCGTCGTCAGCTTGAATTCGATCAGCGTGACGAAGATCTGCACGGCCAGGATGAAGAAGGCGATGAGGACGATTGCCCAGGCGATCATCAGAACGGCGATCTGGACAAAATTCTCGAAGAAGGAGACGTAACCCATCAACTGGCTGGCGGCTTCGAGGATGGGATTGCCGGCGTCGATACCGACCTGTGCGACGCGGCCTGGCTGCAGCAGTGCAGCACCGGAAAGGGTCGACCCTCCCGCCTTGAGGCCGAGCCCGGAAAAACTCTCGAACACGATGCCAGCCAGACGATTGAAGTTTCCGATGATGAAGGCGAAGAAGCCGATATAGAGCGTCTTCTTCACCAGCCGGTGCAGGACGTCCTCGTCAGCGCCCCAGGCCCAGAATATCCCCGCTAGGGTGATGTCGATGACGATCAGGGTTGAGGTGAGGAAGGCGACTTCGCCACCGAGCAGGCCAAAGCCGGAATCGATGTATCGGGTGAAGGTTTCCAGAAAGCGGTCAATTACGCCGGTATCGTTCATGGCGTCTTGTCCTCGGCCAGCGAGCGGTCGATCCGGCCGAACCGGTCGTCGGCCGGCCACGCCGGTTTGTCGCGATTGCCGGGCATGAAGAAGCGGCGGCGGCTTTCTTCCCAGGCGGCCTTGCAGGCAATGTCGTGGGTGGCCTGTTCGCCGAGCGTGCGGCAACGCATGAGCTCATGGACCAGCGGACCGCTATCGGGATCGGCCTGGCGCAGGATTGGCGGAGCGGTGTATTTATCGTCGTTGCGCGAGATGATGGTGATGGCGACCGCCAGTGCGAGCGCCGTCACCCCGATCAAGCGGGCGGTCGTCTTGAAGTCCATCGGAGAAAACCCTTAGTCGTGGAACATGCGCACGCCGCTCGGGCTGTAGCTTTTGCCCGCCATGAACCGGCTGAACTGTTCTCGCGCCTGTTCCTGGGCGGCTGCCTGCCTGGCGCTCTCAAGGGCTGCGGCCCGTCCTTGCGCGGCCATCATCGCGGTGAGATCGGCGACCTGCCTTGCCTGGACGGCGAGAAGCTGGTTGCCGGCCTGCGTCGCCTGTAGGATGCCGACCGCCGACTGACTGGCCTCGATGGCCGCGTTTGTCTGCTCCCGCGTCCCGTCGATGTTGCCAACGGCGACAGCTCCGGCCTTCAACGAATGCTCGAATGAAGCAACGGACGTTTGCCAGCGTTCACGCGCACCATCGACAAGCTGCCGGCCAGAGAGGTCCGAACCGAAATTCTCATAGGTCGACTTGAATTGGCTCTCGATGTCCTGGACGCTGTAGGCGAGCCTGTCGGCCTCGCCGAGCAGGCTCTTCATCTCAGAGAAATTGCCTTCGATCTGACCAAGCAGCGATGTCGGCAGCGAGGTGAGGTTCTTCGCCTGGTTGATCAGCATCTGCGCCTCGTTCTGAAGCGAGGTGATCTGGTTCTGGATCTGCTCCAGCGCGCGCGCAGCCGAGAGTACGTTCTCCGCATAATTCCTGGGATCGAAGACGATCAGTGCCGAAGCCGGGCCGCAGGACAGGGCGACGCCGGCAGCGACAACGCCAGCAGCAGCCAGATGCCGGACACGGAGACGGTTGCGGACAGAATTCATGATGAAGCCTCCTCTGCGGATTGATCGACGATGTTGGTGAGCTCGGGAACCAGTTCGGCGGCCCAGGAGAGGCCACGATAGGCCAGCCAGGCCTCGAGAAAATTGGCACGGCCGCTCTCCGCGATGATCCGCTCGATTGAGGCCTGATCAGCCTTTGACGAGGCGGCGCATAGGGCCAGCGCAATCGGACCGAGGCCGAGCTCGAACAATCGATTGCCGCGGCGCGACTGGCAGTAGTAGTCCCGCTTCGGCGTCGCACGGGCGACGATCTCGATCTGGCGATCGTTTAGTCCGAAGCGTCGATAGATGTCCGTGATCTGCGGCTCGACGGCCCGCTCGTTCGGCAGGAAAAGCCGCGTTGGACAGCTTTCGACAATGGCCGGCGCAATCTTGCTGCCCTCGATATCCGAGAGCGACTGCGTAGCGAAAATGACGGAAGCATTCTTCTTGCGAAGGGTTTTCAGCCATTCGCGCAACTGTTCGGCGAAGCCGCCATCGTCGAGCGCCAGCCAACCCTCGTCGATGATCAGCAGCGTCGGCCGCCCGTCCATCCGCTGCTCGATGCGGTGGAAGAGATAGGCAAGCACGGCCGGCGCCGCACCCGTGCCGATCAGCCCCTCGGTCTCGAAAGCCTGAACCGATGCTTCGCCGGGACGCTCGCGCTCGGCGTCAAGCAGCCGGCCGTAGGGACCGCCGATACAGTAGGGTCGCAGCGCCTGCTTCAGTGGTGTCGACTGCAGCAGCACCGAGAGGCCGGTCAGCGTCCGCTCCTGGAGCGGCGCACTGGCGAGTGATGTCAGCGCCGACCACAGATATTCCCTCACCTGCGGGGTGACGGGTACACCTTCGCGCAGGAGAATGTCGACGAGCCAGTCGGCTGCCCAGGCCCGTTCGGGCGTGTGATCAATGCCGGCGAGAGGCTGCAACGATACGGCGTCGGCTTCGACCGACAGATCGGCCAGCGTAAGCAGAGCAAGAGGATCGCCGAGGCCCTGACCGTTCGATGCACTGCCGCCGAGATTCTGCCAGTCTCCGCCCATGGCAAGCACGGCCGCGCGGATCGAGCCGCCGAAATCAAAGGCAAAGACCTGGTTGTCTGGATAACGCCGAAACTGCAACGCCATCAGTGCGAGCAGAACCGACTTGCCGGCACCGGTAGGGCCGACAACAAGTGTATGGCCGACATCACCGACATGCAGGCTGAACCGGAACGGCGTTGAGCCCTCCGTCCTGGCGAAGAACAACGGGGGCGCGCCAAAATGCTCGTCAGTTGCCGGGCCCGCCCAGACCGCCGAAAGCGGCATCATATGGGCGAGGTTTAGCGTCGATAGCGGCGGCTGGCGGACATTGGCATAGACGTGGCCCGGGATACTGCCGAGCCAAGCCTCGACGGCGTTGACACGCTCGACGATTGTCGTGAAGTCGCGTGACTGGATGGTCTTTTCCGTCAGCCGGAGTTTTTCGTCGGCAATTGACGGATCGAGATCCCACACCGTCACCGTCGCCGTGATGTAAGCTTCGCCGATCTGATCGGAGCCGAGTTCCTGAAGTGCGGCATCGGCGTCGGCTGCCTTGTTGGCGGCGTCCGTGTCGACCAGGACCGATGCCTCATTGGTCATCACCTCCTTAAGGATCGCCGCGATGGACTTCCTTTTGGCGAACCACTGCCGGCGGATCTTTGTCAGCAGGCGGGTTGCATCGCTCCTGTCGAGCATGATTGCCCGCGTCGACCAGCGGTATGGGAAGGCAAGTCGGTTGAGTTCATCAAGAATCCCAGGAAAGGTCGCTGTCGGGAAGCCTATGATTGTCAGCGTGCGCAGATGGAACTCACCGAGCCGCGGCTCCAGCCCGCCGGCGAGCGGTTGATCGACCAGCAATGCATCGAGATGCATTGGCGTCTCGGGAACGCGAACGCGATGGCGTCTGGTCGAAATCGTCGAGTGCAGGTAGGTCAGCGTCCCGGTGTCATCGAGCCAGTCGACTTCGGGAACGAAACCTTCGATCAGGTTGAGCACACGGTCGGTGCGATCGACGAAACTCTTCACAAGCTCCAGGGGGTTAACGCCGCTCCTTTCGCGGCCTTCGTAGAGCCAGCTTTCCATCCGGGATGTTTCCTCGGCCGGTGGCAGCCAGACAAAGGTGAGAAAATAACTGCTTTCGAAGAGCTCGGCCTGGGACTCGCCGCCGCCCTGCCCGGGCGACCCGCGGTCGACTCCACCCTCGAACTGTTCGCGGCGTTCAAGGTCGACCAACGCTGACGCGCTGTCAGGAAAAAGCCCTGCCGGATAGTCCTGCGCTGCAAGTCGGGCGGCTTCGACGAAGATCGCCCAGCCGGAGCCGAGACGGCGCAGCGCATTGTTAAGCCGTGCCGTCGTGCCGACCAGTTCGGCCGGGGTGGCACTGTCGAGATCGGGACCGCGAAAACGCGCGGTCCGCTGGAAGGAGCCGTCCTTGTTGAGCACGACGCCCGAGGCTACCAACGCAGCCCAGGGCAGATAGTCGGCCAGGCAGGACGGCCGTTTGCGGTATTCGGCGAGGTTCATCATGGGGAAAGCCTCTCAGCAGCCGAAATGCGCAGGGTAGCGCAGGTGCCGGCGAACCACGTCGACGAACTGGGCGTCGCGCTTAGCCGCCAGCACAGCCGCGAAATGACCGATGGCCCAGATCACGATGCCGGCGAACCAGAGTCGCAGCCCAAGGCCAACCGCGCCGGCCAGCGTTCCATTGGCAATAGCCACCGCGCGTGGTGCGCCGCCGAGAAGAATCGGTTCGGTCAGCGCCCGGTGGACCGGTGCGAAGAAGCCGCGCACATCCTCTTCCATCAGATCAGCGCTCCACCGCCGAACGAGAAGAACGACAGGAAGAACGAACTCGCCGCGAAGGCGATGGACAGTCCGAACACGATCTGGATCAGTCGCCGAAAGCCGCCTGAGGTGTCGCCGAAGGCGAGCGACAGGCCGGTGACGATGATGATGATCACTGCCACAATCTTGGCGACCGGTCCCTCGATCGACTCGAGGATTTGCTGGAGCGGCTCCTCCCACGGCATGGAAGAACCTGCCGCATAAGCAGGGGCGATCATCACGGCTCCGACCGCAGTAGTCGCGGCGGCGCGCGGAAGGACCGCGCCAAGCTTACGGATAGACGATGAAGTGAAGCGGATCGGGTTCATTCTGAAGCTCCATGGATGGCTCGGGATTTACGGTTGGCTCGGTCTCGACTTTGGCTTCGAGCACGCGGTAGTCGCCGGTGACGGGATCGAGCCCATCAACCAGCGCGATCTCCACCAGGCGACGGGCTGAACCGCGGCCGGCTAACACGGCGACGAGATCAATCGTCTCGGCAATCATCGCGCGCGGGACGGTGACAACAGCTTCCTGCACGAGCTGTTCAAGCCGACGCAGCGCCCCAAGCCCGGAGCTGGCGTGGATAGTGCCAATGCCGCCGGGATGTCCGGTGCCCCAGGCTTTCAGGAGGTCGAGTGCTTCCGCGCCGCGTACTTCACCGATCGGGATGCGGTCGGGGCGAAGCCGCAGCGATGACTTCACCAGGTCGGAGAGCGAGGCGACACCATCCTTCGTGCGAAGCGCCACCAGATTGGTCGCTGCGCACTGCAGCTCGCGGGTATCCTCGATCAGGACAATCCGGTCGGAGGTTTTTGCGACCTCCGCCAGAAGCGCGTTGACCAATGTCGTCTTGCCGGTCGACGTGCCGCCGGCGACCAATACATTCTCACGCTTTTCGACGGCGAGCCGCAGCACATCGGCCTGGGCTTCCGTAACGAAACCGGCGGCGACGTAATCCTTGAGCGTGAACACGGCAACGGCAGGCTTGCGGATAGCGAAGGTCGGTGCCGCCACGACTGGCGGAAGCAATCCCTCAAACCGCTCTCCCGTCTCCGGCAATTCGGCCGAGACACGCGGCGATCCGGAATGCACCTCGGCGCCAACGTGATGGGCGACCAGCCGCACGATGCGCTCGCCATCAGCTGGGGTAAGGACGTCGTTGGTAGCGGACAGTCCCTCTCTCAGCCGGTCGACCCATAGGCGCCCGTCGGGGTTCAGCATCACCTCGACTATGGCAGAGTCTTCGAGATAGCCGGCAATCGCAGGACCGAGCGCTGTGCGAAGCATGCGCGCCCCGCGCGACACCGCTTCCATGCCGACATTTTGATTGTCTACCACGATGATCCCCAGTTTCTCGGGCGATTTTTGTTCGCGCCGTTGACGGGGATGATTAGAAGAAGCAGGAATGTGAGCGTTGCAACAAGGAAAACGGCCGGCAGCAACGCGACGTGCAGAAACTTGCAAAATGCGGTGCAGACGAGCTGGCCGACCGCGTCTCCCTACGTCGGGTGCGACTCAGCCGTGTCCGGCGGTGCTGCAGGCGCAATCTCCTCGGCAATTTCTTGGCTGAGCTTTGGCCCCTTGCTCAACCTGCGGCCGAGCGCTTCGACGAAGGCGTCATAGCGCTGCCTACCTTTCGCGCGCGCTTCAGGCTGAGCGGCGTCAGGTAAGGCCGGAGTTGACGTGAGCCAGAAGCGCACAAACAAGGCCAGCGTCTCGATCGATATACCGAGATCGCGTTCAACCCGCTGAAGGCGCCGGTCGATCTGATCGAGCCGCCTTGTGATTGCCGCCTCTTTGCGTTCCTCGGCATCCGGAGACAGAAAAGAAGCGATAGCTGCCTCCGCGATCAGCGACAGGGAGACATCCCTCTTGGCGGCGTAGTCAGCAAGTGCATTCATGACCTCCGGTTCCAGATAGGCCGAGAGACGCCGCTTTTTCATGGAGGTCAAAGTTCGATTCCGTCTTTGGGATCGAGTGCGGCCTGTCGGGCGGTGCGCCGCATCGTCTGGTCGACCGAACGTCGTCGGGCTGCCTCATCATCGGAATCGTCGCGGTCAAGGTCGAATTCATCACTGTGTGCCGGCCTGGGCTCCGGCGCGATATCCTCGTGCTCTGGCAGTTCTGGCTGGCGGCGGATGCCACCGTTGTCGGGATCACTGTCTTGCCCATAATTCGATGCGCGTATTGCCTGCGCCGTCGGCACCTCGGAAAGCGACATTCCGGTCCAGTCGTCTGGACGCGATACTGCGTCGTTGTGTGTGGGCTTGGGCGGAGGCAGGACGCGCTCGGCGAGCCGCGGATCTGCGAAATAGCGCGCCTTTTTCGCCCGGATCGGCGACAGTCCAGAGACCATCACAATGGCATCGCTCGGTGGCAACTGCATGATCTCGCCGGGCGTCATCAACGCGCGGGCCGTCTCCTGTCGCGAGACCATGAGATGCCCAAGCCAAGGCGACAAACGATGCCCGGCATAGTTCTTCATCGCCCGCATTTCGGTTGCCGTTCCCAGCGAGTCAGAGACGCGCTTGGCGGTCCGCTCGTCATTGGTCGCGAAACTCACACGCACATGGCAGTTGTCGAGGATGGAATTGTTCGGCCCATACGCCTTTTCGATCTGATTGAGTGACTGGGCAATGAGGAACGACTTGATGCCATACCCGGCCATGAAGGCGAGCGCCGACTCGAAGAAATCAAGCCGGCCAAGTGCCGGGAATTCATCGAGCATCAGAAGCAAGCGATGCCGGCGATCCTTTGCATGGAGATCCTCCGTTAGCCTGCGGCCGATCTGATTCAGGATAAGCCGGACAAGCGGCTTGGTGCGGCTGATATCCGATGGCGGGACGACGAGATAGAGTGTCGTGGGATGCGCGTTCTCAACCAGATCAGCAATGCGCCAATGGCAACGGGACGTCACCTCGGCCACAACCGGATCGCGGTAAAGGCCAAGAAAACTCATTGCGGTCGACAGCACGCCAGAGCGCTCATTCTCCGATTTGTTGAGCAGTTCACGTGCTGCCGATGCCACAACGGGGTGCGGACCGGCATCGCCAAGGTGCTTGGTCAGCATCATGGTTCGCAAGGTCGTCTCGATCGGCCGCTGCGGATCGGAGAGGAAGTTGGCAACACCGGCCAGCGTCTTGTCATTCTCAGCGTAGAGGACATGCAGGATCGCGCCGACCAACAGAGCGTGACTGGTCTTTTCCCAATGATTCCGGCGTTCCAGCGACCCCTCGGGGTCGACCAGCACGTCAGCGACGTTCTGGACGTCTCGGACTTCCCAAGCGCCGCGCCTGACTTCCACCAGGGGGTTGTATGCGGCTGACGCAGCGTGGGTTGGGTCGAACAGAAGCACACGGCCGAAACGTGCTCGCCAGCCAGCGGTAAGTTCCCAATTTTCACCCTTGATGTCGTGAACGATTGCGCTTCCCGGCCAAGTCAGTAGAGATGGCACGACCAGCCCGACGCCCTTGCCGCTTCGGGTCGGCGCGAAGCACAGGACATGCTCCGGACCATCGTGGCGAAGGTAGTCCAAATGAAGCTTGCCGAGAACCACGCCATCTGGGCCGAGCAGGCTTGCGGCTTCGATCTCCTTTCGCACAGCCCAGCGCGCCGAGCCGTACGTTGCCACGTATTTGGCCTCCCGCGCTCGCCATAGCGACATGCCGATAGCAACAACAATCGCGATGAAACTGCCGCTCGCCGCGATCAGCGCGCCTTCAACAAAGACCGTCGGCGCATAGGCGTCGTAGAAAAACCACCACCAGAAAAATGCCGGTGGCGGATAGATCGGTTGGCCGACGAGTTCGAACCAGGGCGAACCAAGTTGCTCTTGATACCCCAGCTGCCAGGCTGTCCATTGCGTTGCTCCCCAGGTGGTCGCAAGCACGATGGTGAAAACAGCGACGATCTGACCCCACATATTCTGGTTGCCTGCATCATAATTCCCAATTCGAAATTTCGGGAGCCAATAAGCAGAGTACGAACACAGGCAGTGCAACAAGAAAGGCTTCATGACGGCAGCTCATTGTGACCAGACCTAAAAAGACTTGCGATCTGCGCTGGGCATTTGTTCTCTACGAAGAAATGAGGCAGCCCGCGAAAACGGTTGGCGAACTTCGATTGCGCGGGATCGACACGGCTTGGGCGATCGCAACCAATCAGGGCCCCGATGACCCATCGGCCGTCGCAAGGTCCCGCCAGCAGAGAGATTCACCGCTTGCATCTCAATCACGCATTTCCGTCTCAGAGAACTGGACGGATGCTTGGCCGTCCAAGAGAACTTCTCGCGAGTGTCCACCGAAAATAGAAACGCATTGCGAGAGGCAGGACAAGTCGCCCCGACGCACGTAACCTTCCCCTCGGGTCACCGCCGCAAGATGATGCAGACTTACCTAACGAGTTTAATACAAATGTTAGACGTAACCGGATTGATCTGTGGCCCTGCGATCTCAATGCAATGCCTCCCGCCGACGTCGCCTCCGCTCCTGTCGAAAATGCTCAGTGAGCCGGTCGGGCAACGTCTGGGACAATGCTGTGATGAAAAGCTTCTTCTCGTCGCTGAAAGCCGAACGGACAGCCCGCAAGCATGACGCCGGGGCCGATGTGTTCCAATACACTCGAGCGCTTCTACAACCCTCGGCGAAGGCACTCGAGGCTCGGCTATCTGAACCCTGTCGAGTTCAAGCCAACAAGCGCTAGCCTAGTTTCCGTCCATGAACGGCAAAGTGTTGATTTTGTTGAGAGAATGTAGCTTTGCGCGAGCAAGGCCCGGCGGTTTCAGGTAGTTTTGGATCATGCCACTGATTCCAAATCCCTGCCACCGCCGGAGCCGACAATGCGTCAAGAACGCACCGTCCAAGTCACCTTATTCGATCTTTCGCCGCGCACGAGATCGGTCACGAGTTGAAGCCATGTCGCGATGGCTGGATGAGCATCACGATTTGCTTGGCTTGGTGGCTCGCGATTTGGTGCGGGTCGGGGTCAAGGCCACCGGGCGGCGGGGC
>NZ_JBSPKY010000037.1:0-30070 GCF_053848025.1 Mesorhizobium sp. 128a
GCAATGTCGGACCGGATTGTATGCACGTCTCCAGATCCATTCCCAACGACGCAACTCAGGCGGCCGCTGGAAACTCTTGAGAGACCGGAACAACGTGGAATGATGGCGTCTCGGGAAGTGGTATAGCTGACGGCGTTGGCCGCGCGCTCTCGAGCAGACAGCCGGATTCATCAGCGCGCCACGGCTGGCAGGCTGATGAACAGGTCGTCGCCTATCTGACTGATGATTCCACTGTTATGTAGCGGGCCCGCTATGCGGCCCACTCATCGGCCTGCTCGATTCGAGCAGCAGTGCGCCGACGAGACGGAGGATGGCGTTGTCATTCGGGAAGATGCCGACCACGTCGGTTCGGCGCTTGATTTCGCCGTTGAGACACTCGATCGGGTCGTGCTGTGAAGCTTGGCCCGGTGCTCCTTCGGGAAGGGTAATGTAGGCGAGCACGTCTGGCTCGGCGTCGTCGGGGATGGCCGCCAGCTTCGGCACCTTCGGCCTACGCGCCACTGGGCACTGGCGGCTTCGGGCGTCTCCAGCGCGAAGGCGGTGGCGGAAGGCCGAGACGACGCGGCGGCCGCTCTTGCCGGCCTGCGCCAGCACGTCCCTCATGAATTGGACGCGGCAGCGGGTTATGGATCTCCGGCGACGTCAACGCATGCCATGTTTGAAAGTGTGTTGTCCAATACTCTGTCGTTTGTCAGACCCGCGACACACACACACTCATCAGAATTCTTGTGTGCCTCAGACAAATGACTGAAAAAACTTCAAAAAAACACTTCTTCGGCTCCTTCGGGCAATTGGCACGAGCTTTGAAGCTCTCATGGTGAGGCGCAATGGTAACTACCAACGCGACATGGCCCTAGACGGAGGAAATATTATGAAGCTCCCGGATCAAAGCTCCGCCCTGGAGAAAGCCGCACGACAGCGCATCAAGGATTCACATACCCTCAACGGAGACGTCGAGCGCTTGACAGAGTTCTACCGCGAATGGGCCAGTGCCTATGAACTGGAGGTTGGGCGCGACCAATACTGCGGACCGGCGATCGTGGCGGAATTGGCAGGTGCCCTGCAGACGGCCTATTTGGCCGGAGAACGAGCAGCCGTCACAATCCTGGACGCCGGCAGCGGAACAGGCCTCGTGGGAGTGCAACTGGACCGCCTTGGCTTCCGGACGATCGACGGGCTCGATCTCTCCGACGAGATGGCCGAAAAGGCCAGGCAAACCCGAGTCTACCGCCATGTCCGAGCCGGTGTCGATCTCAATGGGCCGCTCTCTAGCTACGCCAGCGCCGGCTATAACATTACAGTCTGCTGCGGCGTCTTCACGCTCGGGCATGTCCGGCCGAATGCGCTGCGCGAGCTGACGCGCGTCACCCGGCCGAACGGATTTGTCATCGCAAGCACCCGCAAGAGTTATGCCGAAACTTCGCGCTTTGGAGACGAAGTGCGGCGTCTGCAGGACGAGCGCGTTCTTGTGCCGGCGCATTGTCTAAAGGACGGCAGATACATCGCCGAAGAGGGCGCAGATTACTGGGTTTTCCGGGTTTTGGAGAACGCCAGCGCAAAAGCAAACAGCGCTACGAGTACGCTAGCGCAAGTGGCACTGCCGAGAATTGCAGCCGATAAGCCGCCTGTTCGCCCAAGAGAGTGTATCGCCACATGACCGCACAATCGAACGCAGAACTCCAGGCGAGACGTGAGAGTGCGTTACCTCGCGGTGTTGCATGTGCATTTCCTCGATTCGCGGAACGCGCCCAGGGCGCGGAGATCTGGGACATGGAGGGCCGCCGGTATATCGATTTCATCGGCGGCATGGGTGCACTTGCGATCGGTCACTCGCATCCGAAGGTGGTTGATGCAGTCACAATGCAACTCAAGCACTTCACGCACACCTTCTTCGGCAGCATTCCTTACGAGATCTACATTCGGCTGGCGGAACGCCTCAACGCGATAGCGCCGTTCCATGCGCCGGCGAAAACTCTGCTCATCACGACTGGCGCCGAAGCGGTGGAGAACGCCGTAAAGATAGCTCGTTTTCAATCCGGCCGACGGGGCGTCATAGTTTTCACAGGAGGCTTTCACGGACGCACGTTACTAACCCTTGCGATGACCTCGCAGCTCGATCCTTACAAACGTGGGTTCGGCCCCTACCCTACCGATGTTTACCACGCTCCTTTTCCGGCCGCCTATCGGGGCCCCAGCACAGAGGAGGCTCTTCAAGCGCTTCGAAATATTTTCGAGACCCAGATCGAACCGGATCAGGTTGCCGCTATGGTGATCGAGCCAATTCAGGGTGAAGCTGGTTTTCTGCCGGCCCCGTCGAAGTTCCTACGCGATATAAGGTGTTTGTGCGATGCGCACGGCGTCGCCCTAATCGCGGATGAGGTCCAGTCTGGCTTTGGCCGCTCTGGCCGCATTTTCGCGATTGAGCATTCCGGGGTGGAACCGGATCTTGTGGCGTTGGGAAAGAGTTTTGGCGGCGGGCTGCCTATCGCCGCTGTCATCGGAAAGGCCGAGATCATGGATGCCGTGCCCCCCGGCGGACTAGGAGGCACCTATGCTGGGAATCCCCTTGCATGCGCGGCCGCAATTGCGGCTTTGGATGTGCTTGAGGAGGAGAACCTAACTGCCCGCAGTACGGAAATCGGGAAGCAACTCACCGCCGGGTTACACTCTCTCAGCACAAATTGCCCGATTATTGGCGATGTACGCGGTGTGGGCGCGATGATTGCCGTTGAACTTGTTGATGATGCAGCGTCGCTGCGCCCTGCGACAGCGCTGACGGCGAAGCTCGTAGAAGACGCCGCGACGCATGGACTTCTGCTCGCTTCTGCGGGGCGCGCGCAAAACGTCATTCGCGTCCTTGCGCCGCTTACGGCGTCGAAAGAGATCATCGATGAGGCGTTGGCCATTTTTGCCGACTCGCTGGCGCGGGTGGCCTCCTTTGCGCGCGGTTGATGACCACGGTCCCGACAAGCGGTTGTTCCTCGACGCGCTACCGCTGGAGTGGCCGGCGATATCTTGAACTGCGCCCCCGCGGGGCACTCGTGGTCGAGCATAGAATTCAGCCACGCTGACCCAACTTATCATGGATGAAGTAGTATGACGAAATCAAACCTCGCCCAACTTGACGACAGGCTTCGCGCGCAGCGGGAATCCTTTGACAAACTCCCAGTCATTGACGTGGCTCCGCTGGTCGACGGAAGAGACGCGCTAAGCGTTGCGAAAGAAATCCGCTGGGCCCTTACCAATGTCGGCTTTATGTACGTCAAAAATCATGGCGTATCTGAGGAGCTAGTCGGAGAGATCTTTGCCCACGCTCGGGCGTTCTTCGATCTACCGCTCGACGAAAAGATGCAAATGCACATCAGCAATTCCGGCGTGGCGCTACACGGCTATATCGAAGTGTTCGGCGAAAATACTGATCCTTCAAAGACCCAGGATCTCAAAGAGTGCTTCGACGTCGGTCCTGAGCGGTCGATCATCGAGGGCCCCTTCTTCGGGCCCAACCAGTGGCCGGCCGCCCTGCCCGGTTTCCGACAGAGCGTGGTCGCCTATCACGAGGCGATGAAGGAGCTTTCGATCAAGATTCTGAGCGGGATCGCGCTCAGCCTTGATCTCCCTACAGATTTCTTCGAACCTCGAATGAAGAACCCAATCACGATCCAGCGGTTGCTACATTACCCGCCGCAAACCGGAGTCGTGGACGAGAGGATCATCGGTATTGGCGCGCACACCGACTACGGCACCCTCACCATTCTCGCGCAGGACAGTGTCGGCGGGCTACAGGTTATGAACCGAGATGGCGCTTGGGTCGAGGGCACTCCCATTCCTGGGACCTTTGTCATCAACATCGGCGATCTGGTGCAGAAGCTGACCAACGACCTCTACCTAGCCAACCTGCATCGGGTGGTGAACACCTCCGGACGGGAACGCTATTCGATTCCATTCTTCGTTGATGCCGACTACGACGCTGTTTTCGCGCCCCTGGAGAGCTGTGTCTCTGAGGCGAGGCCGGCGCGTTACCCACCGATCACCTGCGGCATGTATAAGTTTGAACGCTTCGTCAAGACTTTCCCGCATTTGGAGCGGCAAAACGCACTCAGCCCGTCGTGAACCCTGAGGGCCACAAATGATCTGAATAGCTCAACCCAAGTGGAGCGGATCACCATGAACAACTTCGCTGCTGGCGCCCTCCGACAGCCCAAAGCCCAGCGACCGTCTACCCTGGCGAGGTTAGATTACTGCTTTTGAGACAGGGGCCATAGGAGCGGACGACGCTCAAACTCATCGCATCCGAGAACTTCGCCTCCGCGGCTGTCCTGGAAGCGACTGGCTCGATCTTCACCAACAAATAGGCCGAAGGGTACGTGGCTGCGCGCTACTACGCAGGAAATGAGATCATTGATGAGCTTCACCGAGCGCTAAGGCAACCCATCCCAAACGACCCAGACAACTCCAATCCTGAAGCGAGGCTATTTCATGGCTAGACAGTTCGTCTTTTCCTCCGAATCCGTCGGGGCCGGACACCCAGATAAAATGGCCGACAACATCTCGGATGCCATTCTCGATGCGATCCTCCGTAAGGATCCCAAGGGGCGCGTCGCCTGTGAAGCGCTGGTGAAAAACTGTGAAGCCTTGGTGAAGACAGGGATGGTCGTGCTGGCCGGCGAGATCACCAGCGATGCCCAGATCGACTACAGCCAAGTTGCCCGCGATACCATTCTCGACATCGGATATGATGACGATGCTGTCGGGTTTGATGGTCGGCGTTGCGCGGTCGTTCTGGCTATCAACGAACAGTCATCTGACATCAGCCAAGGTGTGAACCGAGGACGAGGGATTGATCTCGATCAGGGAGCGGGGGATCAGGGTCTCATGTTCGGGTACGCTTGCAGGGAGACCGATACACTGATGCCCTTGCCAATCCAGCTCGCTCACCAGTTGACGAAAAGGCAGGCAGAGGTCCGCGAAGCAGGACAGCTCAGTTGGCTGCGCCCTGACGTAAAATCGCAAGTCTCTGTACGCTATGAAGGTTTGCGCCCTGTTGCGCTGGATACCATCGTCCTGTCGACCCAACATGACGAGGAGGTCTCACAGGAAGCCCTGCGGGAAGGCGTCATCGAGGAGATCATCAAGCCGGTCTTGCCGACCGACCTGGACACGACAGGGATCAGAATCCTGGTCAACCCGACGGGACGGTTCGTGGTCGGCGGGCCGCGCGGCGACTGCGGCCTCACTGGACGCAAGATCATCGTCGACTCCTACGGCGGGATGGGACGCCACGGCGGTGGTGCCTTTTCCGGCAAGGACCCCTCCAAGGTTGACCGTTCTGCTGCCTATGCTTCCCGGTACGTCGCCAAGAACGTCGTTGCTGCCGGACTTGCCGAAGTTTGCGAGGTGCAGATTGCTTACGCAATCGGCGTGGCCAATCCGGTTTCGGTTTTCGTCAACACGTTTGGCACGGCGACGATCGAGGAAGAAAGGATCGAGCGCCTCATTCTTGAGCTGTTCGATCTCAGGCCCAAAGGCATTATCAAGATGCTTGATCTGTTGCGCCCGATATACCGCAAGACTGCGACCTACGGGCACTTCGGCCGCGAAGAGCCTGAGTTCACCTGGGAAAGGACGGACAGAGCCGACCACTTGAGGCGAGAGGCAGGTCTGGCTGCAGCGTGAGGCCACTGCCGGATTGATCTGCAAGCGCTGGACCACTGTAGAGCTGAACAGGCGCGCCCGGCAGGCACGCTAGATAGCCGGGTAGTCCTTGGCGGAGATTTTGATGCCGGAATATGACGTGCTTTGCATCGGCAATGCCATCGTCGACATCATCGCCCAGTGCGACGAGGCGTTCCTGGAGACCAACGGCATCATCAAGGGCGCGATGAATCTGATCGATACAAGGCGCGCCGAACTGCTCTACAGCCGCATGGGCCCGGCCATTGAAGCCTCGGGCGGCAGCGCCGGCAACACGGCGGCGGGCGTCGCCTCCTTCGGCGGCCGCGCCGCCTTCTTCGGCAAGGTCTCGAACGACGCGCTCGGCAAAATCTACGCGCATGACATGCATGCGCAGGGCGTCGCCTTCGACACAAAACGGCTCGATGGCGAACCGCCGACGGCGCGCTCGATGATCTTCGTCACGCCGGACGGCGAGCGCTCGATGAACACCTATCTCGGCGCTTGCGTCGAGCTCGGCCCGGAGGATGTCGAGGCCGACAAGGCGTCGGGCGCCGCGGTCACCTATTTCGAGGGCTATCTGTGGGACCCGCCGCGCGCCAAGGAAGCGTTCCGGCAGACGGCGAAATTCGCCCATGCCGCCGGGCGCGAAGTGTCGATGACCTTGTCGGATTCGTTCTGCGTCGACCGCTATCGCGACGAGTTCCTCGATCTGATGCGCTCCGGCACCGTCGACATCGTCTTCGCCAACAGTCACGAGATCAAGTCGCTCTACCAGACCGCGTCCTTCGACGAGGCGCTGGCGCAGATCCGCAAGGATTGCAAGATCGCGGCCGTCACCCGCTCGGAAAAGGGCTCGGTCATCGTCCGCGGCGACGAGACCGTCACCATCGAGGCGACCAGGATCCGCGAACTGGTCGACACCACCGGCGCCGGCGACCTCTATGCCGCCGGCTTCCTCTACGGCTACACGCAAGGCCGCAGCCTGAAGCAGTGCGGCGATCTCGGCTCGCTGGCCGCCGGGCTGGTCATCCAGCAGATCGGCCCAAGGCCACGGCAGAACCTGCGCCGCGAGGCCGAGCAGGCAGCATTGCCGTAGACACATCTTGAAGACTCGGTGGCCTGTCGGCTCTATCATCGCGCTGGGGCGCGCGGGACCGAAAGCACGCCAGGCGGGCGAGAGCAATATTGCGTTTTGTCGAGTCCGCGACACTGTGTGGGCCAGCGTCATCTTCTGCTGCATTCTCGTTAAACCGCTGAAATAAAAGGTCGCAAAATCTTTTCTGCGGCTCCCTTCGCGTTGGCACGAATTTTGATTTTCTGGTCTGGAGACAAGGAACTGCCGGGAGGCTTTTGGTGGCGCGGGACGAAACGGGCGCGAAGCTAGCAAGCAACCTTGTCAGGTTAGCATCAGATAGCGCGCGCATAAGGGGCGAGGAGCTTGCGCCGAACTGTAGCTGCGATTTGCGTGGACTCTTTATCGCACCAGCTCGGATTTACCGGCCGGTTTTGCCTGGCATACCCCCAATCCAACAGCTGATCCACGGCCTCCATCGCGGGCCGACAAGGAACCCCGTACATGAGGTGTTTGGGTACTCTTCGTTTCCAGGGCAACACCAATTGCCAATGGGCCTCGGGCCATGAGGGAATTGTCTCGTGGCAGGGGTAGAACGACAGCTGGCGCATCGAACCGGCGCTCGAGAGCGAGCTGGCTCGCGACCCAATGCTGATTCATTGAAGGGCCCGCAGATGAAGCCACTAGTCCTGATCTGTTCGCAGGATGCCGAGTTCTACCTGTTCTTCAGTCACGTGCTGGAGGCGGACGGATTCGCAACCGAGCTGGCCGGCGGGATGGACGACGCGATCCGACAGGCGACTGAGCGCAATCCGCAGGCTGTTCTCCTGGACTGCCAACCGGCTAACGCTGCCGGCCCGGGGATCTGCGCCCGGCTGAAAGGCGAGCTGCAAACGGACGCCCTGCCCGTGATCGCCCTGATCGCGTCCGGCGCCGAGCACCAACAGCTCGATCTGCTCAAGGCTGGCATCGACGAAAGTTTCCTTCGGCCCTTCGCGCCGGCTAAATTGCTTGGGTATTTAGGCGGGAAGCTGCGGACGCCGCTGCTTTCCAACGGAGGGAACGCGGGGTCGCTGACCTGCGGACAACTTAAGATGGAGTTCGGCAGCCATCGGGTACATTGCAATGGCCAGCAACTCCATCTAGGCCCACTCGAGTACAACATGCTACGTCACTTGATGGAAAATCCTGGCAAGGTCTGCAGCCGCCACGAACTTGTTAGCGCGGCCTGGCCCGCCAACATCCATGTCGGCGCGCGCACCGTGGATGTCCATGTCAGCCGACTGAGAAAGGCACTCTCCCCCCACAACGTCATCCGAACTATACGCTCGGCGGGTTATGCTCTCGAAGAGCAGGAAATCTGAATTGACGATCGTGTCCTCGTGTGTGGTGTAACTCGGCGGAGCAAAAGCTGCTCGCGAGCGCGCCCTCGATAGCGCTGTAGCGAGCGAGCGGCTTTGCGGTGGTCATAGGCGCTTCCGATCGGGTCTGACTGCGACAACCGCCCTGTACCGGAATGGCTACCGATGAGCGACGACATGGTGAACCTGCACGCTCGTGGAGAATACACTCGACGCCGAACTCTTGGGTGAGAGGATCTGGTACAAGCCAGCAGTTAGAGGCTCTGGCGAATGCGGGTCATCGACAACTTCCACACGCAGGGTTAAAGCGGCATTATGTGACGACGCTCTGGGTTAGGTTCAGCGGACTCGACGCTCGGCTTGCTGAAGATGCGCTCTGGGTCAAGGCAGCGTCATTCGATGGGTGTACAGATCGCGGGTCGGAGCAAGAACCGGACCCTCGAATAAGTGCCCATCAGCGCGCACCGCTTCTGCGGCGTTCTGACCAAACGAGACATGCTCGACGCGGCGCCTGGCGCCGGCACTCAGTTCTAACCACTCCACTGCACTCTATGCCGCCGTCCACCGGGCGCGGCATAGACATTTGCTAGGCCGCCTTCGGCGCGTCTCTTTGAGAACGCGCGGCTTTGACCATGTTGACGAGTGCGGGACGGACTTCCTCCCATCGACGTGTCTTCAAACCGCAATCGGGGTTGACCCAAATCTGACTGTCGCAAAGGCGCTGGCGCGCTTGAGAGAGCAGGCTGGTCATCTCATCGACTCCCGGCACCCGCGGTGAGTGGATATCATAGATGCCCGGTCCAATCTCGTTCGGATATTTAAAGCGTCGGAAGGCGTCGAGCAATTCCATCTGCGAGCGAGAGGTTTCGATGGAGATCACATCGGCATCCATCGCCGCGATCGCGTCTATGATGTCATTGAATTCGGAGTAGCACATGTGCGTGTGGATCTGGGTCACATCGTACACGCCCGTCGAAGCCAGCCGAAAGCATTCGACAGCCCATTCGAGGTAATGCTTCGACTCGGATTTGCGCAGCGGCAAGCCCTCGCGCAGCGCAGCTTCGTCGATCTGAATCACCTTGGCGCCGGCGCTTTCGAGATCACCTACCTCGCCGCGAAGGGCGAGCGCGATCTGACGACAGACGACCGAGCGCGCAAGATCGTCGCGTACAAAGGACCAGTTCAGAATCGTCACGGGGCCGGTGAGCATGCCTTTGACAGGTTTGTCTGTCAGCGATTGAGCGTATCGCCACCAGCGCACCGTCATGGGATTGGGCCGCGATACGTCACCAAAGATGATCGGGGGGCGCACACAGCGCGACCCGTAGCTCTGTACCCAGGCATGCTGCGTGAAGGCAAAGCCGGAAAGCTGCTCGCCGAAATATTGCACCATGTCGTTTCGTTCAAACTCGCCATGCACCAGCACGTCCAGCCCGATCTCCTCCTGCCAACGGATGGCTGCTTCGATCTCCTTCCTCAGGAATTCCTCATAGTCGACATAGCTCAGTTCTCCCTTTGCATGGGCCGCACGCGCATTACGAATCTCGGGTGTTTGCGGGAAAGAGCCGATCGTCGTAGTCGGGAAATCCGGCAAGCAGAGCCTTTCGTCCTGAAGCCTGGAGCGTTCAGAGAATTCGCTGTTCCTCCGCGTCATACCTTCGTCAACAAAGGCGAGGCGTCCTTCGACCAGCGGATCATGGACCTTCGGAGACGTCAAACGCGCGGCGGCTGCTTGGGTCGAAGACTCCAGCTCTGCCGCAACCGCCTCCCGGCCTTCGGACAAGGCCCGGGCGATCGTGGTCAGTTCGTCCATCTTCTGTGCCGCGAATGCGAGCCATGACTTTACGTCCCGGTCGATCGTGGTTTCCAGTTCGAGGTCGATCGGCACGTGCAGAAGCGAGCACGAAGGCGCGATCTCCACTCGCTCCAGCGGCCAGCCGGCGACGACCGGCTTGATCCGGTCAAGCATGGGGCGCAGGTTTGCGCGCCAGACGTTGCGACCGTCGATCAGGCCAAGCGAAAGCACCAGGTGTTTTGGCGCAAGCCGGCCCACTGCCTCCAATTGTTCGGGTGCACGTGCAAGGTCGAGATGCAGGCCCGCCACAGGAAGCGAAATTGCGGTCTCGAGATTGCCATCTAGGCCGCCGAAGTAGGTGGCGAGCATGATCTTTAGCTCCGGCGCCGCTTTCGAAAGGCGGTCATAGGCAAAGTTGAACGCGTCTTGCTCGTTTGGAATGAGGTCGAGCACAAGCGCCGGCTCATCGATCTGCACCCAGTCGGCGCCCGCGAGTTTCAGTCGACGTAGCAGCAGCTCGTAAACGGGCAGCAGCCGCGGCAGCAGCGAAACAGGGTTGAAGTCCCGGGTGGGCGACTTGGCGAGCTTGAGGAAGGTGACGGGCCCAAGGATGGCCGGGCGAGTGTGAATGCCCAACGCTCTGGCATCAAGGAAGTGATCCAATGGCTTTGACGACGATAGGGCAAAGGCTTGATCATCGGCGAGCTCGGGGACCATGTAGTGGTAATTGGTGTCGAACCACTTTGTCATTTCCAGCGCTGTCACGGCCTGACTGTGATTGGTCTGCCCGCCACCGCCAGCTTCTCCTTGGCTGCCCCGCGCCATGGCAAAATAGGTGTCGAGCGAGATTTCCCCCTCGTTCCAGCCATAGCGTGGCGGGATCGCGCCGACCATTGTTGCCGTGTCGAGCACATGATCGTAGAGCGAGAAGTCGTTGGACGGGATCTTTGTCACGCCGCGTTCGCGTTGTTCAATCCAGTTCGCGACACGCAGCGCCCGCGCCGTTTCGAGAAGGTCGGCGGCGGAACATTTTCGCGACCAATAGGCTTCAAGCGCGCGCTTTAGCTCGCGACAGCGCCCAATGCGCGGCACGCCAAGCGTGGCTACAGGAACTTTGTGACAGAGAGACATACCATACCCCGATGATTGGGGCGTGGATGCAAAGCAGACGTTGGCAAGCAGACGAGCCGGTTGCTACGCCCACCGAGACACCCCGCCCGTGGACCTTGTTCGCCGAGGCAGGTTTCCTGGCTCGCGGGTCAACACCTCAGCCCGTCTTCCCGAGGCTATTGACCTCAGTGACATGAGTGGGCTTGGCTCACCGCTTACAGTTGCGGGGGCAGCGACGGCATCTTCACCGGCTTCCCTCTTAGCTCTGTTGCGGACGAACCGCATCAGAGAACCATCGACTACTTACATTCCCCGGAGAGGACATTGCTGTCAACCACATAAACAAATCTTTGTATCGTGATCCGACTGGTACGATAGTTGCCAGGAGTCGGGTGATCGCGACCGTCCTTTCGGCCGGTAGCCTGCTCAATTTCTTTGCCAAGCGTGTGGAGCGAACTGTCGCAGGTTCCAGACTGCGAACTGACAGGGGTTGACTCCGATCATGCTGCAAGGAACATTTCCGATATACTCGAACTGAGCTTAGTCAGAGGGCAATCATGCTCGAATTGCGCACTCGGTGACGCGCGCGGAACGGATCTGCCCGCCGGTCGACTGGCATCAAGACCATGCTCGACCTCAGCCCGAGCAACATCGCTCATCCGGTCGAACGACAGCGAGGACAGTTTTCGGCCAGCCCCGGTCGGCCAGCAATGCGAGATGCTTGACCCGGCACTCACCCGAGCCGCAAACGACCACCATTATGGAAGCAATGCGTTATGGAAGCACCTGCGCTTTGGCGTCGGCACCTCGATGACACGTTCGAGTTCCTCAATCATATACACAAAAGCTCGAGCCAGCAGGAAATCTGTCGCCATCTGATTTCCTATGCCGAGCGGTTTGGCGCCAGAAACGTGTTGGCAGGACCGATCCCGCCGCCGCGTGCCTTGAGACGCGAGCAGATTTCCCATGTGCTGCTTGACGCTTGGCCACAGCAATGGTCGGAGCGCTATTTCTCCAACGGCTACCTTTATCGCGACCCCACCATTCGGCTTGTGAATCGTGGGGCCACGCCCTTCAGGTGGAGCGAGATCAATCAAGTTGTGCCGGTTTGTTTCCTTCGGCCGACGGATCATTGCGGAGGCAACTGAGTTTAATCTACGCGACGGCTTCACGATTCCGTTCGCGACATTGAACGGACAGGCGGTTGGATTTTCCGTTGCCGGGGAGAAGCTCGAGCCGGATCCGCACGACCGTCTCGCCTTTCAGTTCGTCGCCGCCTGCGCCTTCGGTTGCGCGGCCGTTCTGGCAGATGGAAAACGAGCCTCGAAACCGGTGCGTCTGTCACCTCGACAACAGGACGTCCTGCGCTGGGTTGCCGAAGGCCGCACCGTCGACAAGATCGCTGATCGCCTGAACATCAGCCGCAACACCGCAGATACGCATCTGCGATTGGTGCGCGAGAGGCTCGGTGTGACAAACAACGTGCATGCAGTCACGAAAGCTTTCCGCCTGGGGCTGATCAGCTAGCCTCCCGCCATTGCGTGATGCCGCAACGGTCCACGATGAACCGGCGGTTCGTCAACCGATCATCGGTGATCGATGAATGGGTCGGACTTGGTAGTCAAGGTGTTTTGGCTGACCGCTCTTACCATGCTTCTACCGCGCGACAGACGATCCAGCCCGACCGAAGTTGGGTACCTTAGCGACCCAAGGGCAAAACTGATCACAACGTTGGACGATGCTGGACGATCTTCGGCGATCTCGAGGAGATCGCGTCGATGGCCGTCATTGGGTTTTCAGGTTTTCCCCATTCCTTGAGCACGAAGCTCGGTCTTGGCGAGAGCTTTGAGCATGCTGCCGTATGGCCCGCAAATGCGAGTGTGGGAAAAGGCGAGGAACGCGGCGGAGGCGGCGGAGAAACCTTCGCGAAGACTTGGTCCGGGTGCGCACAGGCCAACCAGTTGTTCGACGCGCCGAGTGATGAATGGCTGGCGTTTCCGCAGCAGGAAGAGATTGCGGTCAAGATCGCGAGCAGCACGGAATGACCCGGTGTGTGGGACGAAAAAGGCTCGCGAGTGTTAGAATGCTCTTTCGAATGGAAAAACGTGCGACAGAGAAAGGCGCCAGATCGAGGCGTGGATCGCGTCCAAAAAGAAGATCGCCGACGATCCTGCCGGTCGTTGGACCTTGTGTCAGTCCGAGATGGCCGTGACCGAACGCATAAATGATATGCTCGCTGGGACCAGACCGGCCAATGACCGGCAGGCTGTCCGGCGTAGCTGGCCGATGACCACTCCATTCTGTCCTCCCCTCTTCCACGACATCTGGAAGATAGAGCTTCGCGAGCTTTAGCAGAGCCTTGGATCGCTCGAAATTTGGCATGGCCGTCAGACCGCCGAACTCTGCCGCCCCGCCGATCCGCAAACCAACAGAGAGCGGTGTCGCCACAAATTTTCGCTCTGCGAATATCACTTCGCGCTCAAGCGTGACCCCAGGCGAAGTAATGGTCGTGTTGTAACCGCGCTCGCTCTCAAGAAGCACACGGTCCCCCAATTGCCTGGCAAGCTTTGCTGACCAGGCGCCGGCTGCAATGACGACCTTTGTCGCCCCCAGTGTTCTACCGCCGTTCAGCGTGATCTCCGCACCGTCGCTAGTTGGAATTACACCATCCACCTGCCCTTTAAATACGTCGGCGCCGTTAGCGGCAAGCCAATTGCGCAAAACGTCAACGACCTTCTTCGGATTCGAAACGTGTGACCATTGCGGCGTGAACACCCCCCCTTTCACGATGGAACCAAGCGCCGGTTCCATGTCCCTGATTTGAGTCGCCGAGAACTCTTGGACGTCAAATCCGAGTGAGCGCTTTCTGTCCCACTGGCATTTGTCGTTTAGCAGACCGCTCTCACTCTCATATACAGTTAGCGCACCCTTACGAAACAGATCGCCTGCAATGCCGATCTCGTTGAGGAGCGGGACGAGGTCGTCGTAGACGCGTCTGTTGATTTGAAACAAGGCCTCGGAAATCCGGCTTACTTCGAACGCCGTGCCCGCGCTCGCAAAGCTCCAAAGCCAAGGGAACAGGTGAGGCGCGTGCGCGACTCGAAGCGCAAGCGGGCCGAGGGGATCCAGAAACCACAAGGGTACTTTCTTCCACAATCCGGGGACAGACGCGGGAATCACCTCTGTTACCGCAATGCCGCCGGCATTGCCGAATGAAACTTTGTCGCCCTCAGGATCGCGGTCGACCACTGTTACCGCAGCTCCGCTGTGAAGCGCCTCATACGCGACACTCAATCCCACAATGCCGGCTCCGACGACAATGACGTGGGCCATGTGAATCTCCCCTTCGATTGCCAGCGAGGCCATCGGGCATCTCGGCTTGATTGTATCCAATCTACAATCGGTTGACAAACTGATATTCGTGGTGATTAGATGAATTCGCTTCCAAGCGAACTTGGGGCTACCTGATTTTGGATGCTGAGAAGATTCACCGCGATGTTGTCATGTCAGGCTATTGCGCCGCCCGTGCAGAACAAGAGGCATGTCGAAGTTCGAAAGATCCCTTGATTGTCCACTGTTGTGTCATTGGGCGGCATACAACTGCGCCCGCGCTCGAGCGATACAGACCCAAGTCACCGTAGCCGAGCGATCGAAAATAGAATGCTGTTCTTCCCCGCGTTTTGTTTAACCCAGGACCGAAATTGACCCTCATGAGAAACACTGTAGACCTTCAGTCCGACGATAGGCTTCCGGAGTGGGCTGCACGCCTTCACCATGATGCTCTCGTCTGGGATGCACATGCCGGTCCGTCTCCATTTTGGAACTTAGACCTGAGTTTCCTGGACCGCTGGCGGCAGGGCGGGGCATCCTACTTGGGGATCAACATCGGGTACGATGTGATGCCCTGGCAGGATACGGTGCGCTGTGCCGCTCATTTCCGGCGCTGGATCGAAACGCGGCCCGACCGATTCATGATGGCCGGCACCGTCCAGGATGTCCTCCAAGCGAAGGCCACAGGGAAGCTGGCGGTGGCGTTCGATCTCGAGGGCGCCGTCGCGCTGGATAACAACATCGAGCTCATCTCGATGTACTATCGACTTGGCGTGCGGCACATGAACTTTGCCTACAATATCAACAATGCCTTCGGCGGTGGCTGCCATGATGCCACGGATATCCCGCTGACCGACCTTGGACGGCAGGCGGTCATCGAGATGAACCGGGTGGGCATGCTGGTCGACTGCAGCCATACCGGTTATCGGACCTCGATGGACATCCTAGGGCTTTCGGCTAAACCGGTAATCTTTTCGCATTCAAATCCCCGTGCCCTGCATGATCACGGCAGAAACATTCGCGACGACCAGATTAAGGCCTGCGCAGCGACCGGTGGGGTGATCGGTATTAATGGCATCAGCACCTTCCTCAACGGCAAGGACGCTACCCTTCAGACGGTTTTCCGGCACATCGACTACACCGTCAATCTGGTGGGAATTCACCACGTCGGCATCGGAGCCGATATTGTTATTTCCCAGCAGGAAGGTCCCGATTTCTTCCAGAAGTTCCCAGAATTCTGGCCCGGATATACCGCCGCGGACTGGGCCAGCCTGCACAGCTATCAGCCCGAACAGCTCCCCGAGTTGACAGAGACCCTGCTCCGTCACGGTTATTCTGATGCCGACGTTAAGCTGATCATGGGCGAGAACTTTATAAGGGTCGCCTCGGTCGTCTGGCGGTAGTGCACAGCGGCATAGAAGGCGTTCAGGCCCTACAGCGTCCGCAGGGGCATCGGTCCACGATGATCTTGGCGGTGGCGAGCGAGGCCGAGATGCCAGCGGCCGACAATGAGCTTTGGTTGGGCGGTGAACACTGCACTCAACGGCCTTCCTCCCATGCTGCCCAGGTACAGCTTGGCGCCTCTGTCACGAGGGCTTACGCACGCTTTCACTTCGCAATTATATACGTGACAACGGAATGCCCGGCTCGCTTTTCGTCCGAGGGGAATTGCGTCTGTATGATATGTATGAGCCTAATAGTCACGGCGCAGCAGGGAGGGGACTATGCCAGAAATCAAACTCAAAATCGCCGATCTAGTACTAGATAACGACAACCCGCGAATTACGCATTCTGATGGCCAGCAGGAAGCGCTTCAAAAGATCATCAAGGATCAGAAAACAAAGTTGGTCAAGCTGGCTGAGAGCATTGCGGAACATGGTCTAAATCCGATGGATAGACTATTGGTCCTTCGCGTAAACTCAACACCAGAGCACTTCATTGCCATAGAGGGCAATAGACGCGTGGCAGTATTCAAGCTTCTAACGAATCCGGCGGTAATGAGCGGCCTCGATATTCCGGCGCCTATGAAACGTGCTTTGGAACGTTTATCGGCTACTTTCAAAAAGAGCGAGGTTGAGCCGCTACCCTGCTTCGAACTCTCTTCTCGCGAGGAGGGCCGATATTGGCTGAACCTTCGCCACAACATCGGCCACGATGGAGCGAGCGTCGACAACTGGAAGACGCTGGCGAAAAGGCGTTTTGAGGGCAAACCTCCTTCTGTTCAGGTCTTGGAACTAGTCGAGGAACGCTCCGGGCTTACGGGCTCGGAACAGGCTTCGATAACCGACAGGTTCCCCACGTCGACACTGGAACGACTCCTAGAAAATCGCGCAGTTCGGCAGGAACTCGGTTTGGATTTCTCGGCGGGAAAACTGACAACCAAGCTACCGGCAAACGAAATAGCTAAACCTCTAAAGAAGATCGTACTGGACCTAGCTACAAAGAAGGTGCAGGTCGGCAAATTGATGAAGACAGACAATATGCTGACCTACGTAAGCGGATTGGGCGCAGATCATCTGCCTGATATGTCAAAGGCTCTTGGAAAGGTTCGGAGCCTAGACGAAATTCCGGTCTCCGAGTTTTCAAGGGTTAAGCGGGCACGCCGCAAACCTGACCCTAGCGACCGGAAGGAACTGGTCCCGAAGGGATGCCCGGTGAACGTCACCGACAATCGAATCGCCGAAATCTACAAGGAATTGCGGACCCTCAAGCTTGCGGATTCTCGCAACGCAATCTCCGTTCTTATCCGGGTGTTCCTGGAGCTGTCTGTTGATCATTTCCTTGAAACAAAGGGCGTGGACCTACACCTTCCTGTCGACCCGAAGAGCGGCAAAAAGCCATGGAAGAAGCTCGACAAAAAGCTGGCCGAGACCGTAGACATTCTGATAAAGCTAGGCGTGCCCGCAGCGCATTTTGCTCCCGTAACACGCAGTGTGAGCGACAGGAACAGTCCTATGCACACAGAGCTTTTTCACAGGTATGTCCATGACCGATTCCAGACACCCGTCACCACCGACCTGGTTGCTGCGTGGAACAACGCGCAGCCACTCTTTGAGAAGATTTGGCCGTGACAATGGAGGATAATCCGCGCCGCCTTGTGCACTTCACGCCACTTCGCTACCCCGGCGGCAAAGGCAAGCTTGCCGCCTACGTCAAAGAGATCATCAGATCGAATAGGTTGTTCGACGGGGAGTACGTCGAACCCTACGCCGGCGGCGCCGCCATCGCCCTTGAACTCCTCTTTCAAGAGTACGTTGCGCGCATCCATATCAACGACCTGAGCCGTCCGGTCTATTCGTTCTGGAAAAGCGTTCTGAACGATACCGAAGAATTATGTCGGCTGATCAAGGACACTCGCGTTTCGGTCGCGTCGTGGGACAGGCAAAAGCGCATCTTCTCAAACCCCGACGATCACAGCTACGTTCAACTTGGATTCGCAATGTTCTTCCTAAACCGGACCAACAGGTCTGGCATTTTGAACGCTGGAATCATCGGCGGACGAGACCAAACGGGACCTTGGAAAATAGGCGCGCGCTATAACGCAAATGAACTCGTTTTCAGGGTCGAATCCATCGCGAAAATGCGCAAGCGGATCAAACTGACGCAAAGCGATGCGCTGGCGCTGTTGCGCCACGGCTTGCCGAAATGGGACGCGAAAACGCTGGTTTACCTAGATCCTCCCTATTTCGAACAAGGACGCCAGCTCTACTACGATTACTACAAGCCGGATGACCACGCAGCGCTGGCATCCTTCATCAATGCGAACATGAAGGATCGTGCCTGGATAGTGAGCTATGATAACGTAGCGCCTATCAAAAGCCTCTACTCAGGCTTTCGCAGCATCGTCTACAATATCGGCTATTCGGCACGCGAAGTGCGCATAGGCAAAGAGGTCATGTTCTTTGCGCCGGGCATGACCATCCCAGAGGTGGCCGGCCCTATTCAGCAGGTGGGGGTGATCGAGGAGGCGGCTTAATGGCTAGCGAAAAAGCCCGCTGGGTTCGCACGAACTCCGGAAAAAGGTTGAACGAACAATGGCACATTGGGGCAGCTTACGCGCTCTATCATCGCCACGGAACGTGGTTCAATGTCCTTGAAAAATTCCCCAGCGCCCTGTGCGACCCGAATGGATATGTCCTTTTCTCAAGCAGGCCCGAGCATGAAAACGCGCCGGACCTAAATGTCGCCCAGCAGACGAACGTGCCGGGCGGTATCCATCGGCTAAGTGGCTACGTTCGGATGGCAGAATGAGAAAACCTCAACTCGACGCGGCAACTGTCAAGGTCTTGAAGCGATTGCTGGCCACGCCGCCAAAGCCACATGATGAGATGACGGTCGGACGACCCGCTCAAAGTAAAAAGAAGGAGGCGGACCCTAAAGGCCGCGCTTCTTGCTCCAAGCCGTCAGAAGTTTAATGTACTGCTGCCGATCCGCAATTTCCGTTAGTCGGACGGTACACGTGAGGCGCTTACCGCTGATATCCTTGGCGATTAGTAGCGCGTCACGTTCTCCATCGTTCACTCCAAGTCCTGACCGCGTGGTGTGCCGAAACTCGAATTCGGTCAGGTATCACTGCAAATGCTGGGCCTCGCAGTTGTGATATGTGCCGACCATGCCGCGCTTGAACACGCCAAAGAGTTCTCTGCCGCGTTGGTGGTCTGACCTTCACTTCCGACAAACTCGCCCCGCCCGTTCGGACCATGCTCGACCGTCTTGTGACCGGCAAATTCGCGCCCAACCCTGTCGTACAGCCGGCTCTGGTCCGTATGCAGGATTGACGCGCGGTCTGCACGCGCGATTAAGACGTCACGAACGTTGCGTTCTGGACGTGAACAACGCGCGCCTTGCCATTGGGCTCAACAAGGGCAACCACCTGCTGCTTGTGGCTGTGGCCCTTCTTGTAGTGTTTCGCCCGCTTGGACGAATTGCCGATATAGGTCTCGTCAGCCTGAACGGACTTGCCTTCGCCACCAAGGGCCGAAGCGTTGTCGTCTTTCATCGCTTCGCGAATGCGATGGCAGAGAAACCACGCCGACTTGTAGGTGACGCCGAGCATGCGGTGCATCTGATGCGCGCTCATACCCTTCTTGGATGAAGCCATCAGGTGCATCGCCATCAGCCATTTTGGCAGGGGAATTTTGGAACGCTCCATTACAGTGCCGACAGTGACGGTGAACTGTCCATTGCAGGCGGCACAGTAGTACAGTCCGGGGCGATGCGCCTTGCCAGCGCCCTTGGCGATCTTTTCCTGATCTAGATTGCCACAATGAGCGCAATAGGGACCATCAGGCCAGCGCACTGCTTCCAATGCCTCGCGAGCTGCGGTCTCATCAGTGAAAGCGGGATACTTAATACCAGCCATAGTCCTCTCCTATAGGATGGCAGTAGGCGATATGGCTTCCGTTGTCACGTATATAACTGCGTTTCAGTTCGATGCCGCGTCGAGGCTGATTTTTGGCGGCACAGCCGATGCGCAGTCCGGCGCAATAGCCCGGAACCTCCGCTCGGCGAATAGAGCTTGGCGCCCCAGCCAATCCGGCGTCTGGACCCCGTTCTAAAGTAGCCGCGCTCACTCCCCGGCCTTGGCTTCCTGCAACATCAGCTCTGGACTGGCGATCGTATCCAATCTACGATCGCTTGACATTGTAGGGTTCCATGGGTCACACTCGGGCCTATGGCGGGCATCAAGGCTGAAGAATGTTAAGAAGCGAAATGCCATCCGAAATCCTGCGTATCGACAATCTCAGCATTGTCGCCGGAGTAGCGGATGGCGCGCAGGCTATCCCGATCGTCAAAGGCGTGAACCTCTCCCTCCGGCGTGGCGAGGTCGTCGGGCTTATCGGAGAGTCGGGCGCCGGCAAATCGACTCTTGGGCTTGCAGTTCTTGGGTACACCCGCGCCGGATGCTCCATCACGGAGGGTACGATCCGATTTGACGGCGTCGATTTCCGCAAGCTTGAAGCGGAGCAACGTCGCCGCATGCGCGGTCGGCGCATTGCCTATATCGCCCAAAGTGCTGCGGCCTCCTTCAACCCTGCCAAACGTCTCATCGACCAAGTTGCCGAGGGACCAATCCGCCACGGGCTAATGGATCTGGACGAGGCACGGGCAACCGCCGTCCACCTGTTCCGGGAACTGGACCTGCCGTCACCCGAAAGCTTCGGAGAGCGCTACCCGCATCAAGCCTCCGGCGGACAGCTGCAGCGCGCTATGGCGGCGATGGCAATGTCGTGCAGGCCAGATATCCTCGTCCTGGACGAACCGACCACGGCCCTTGACGTCACGACCCAGATCGAGGTGCTCGCCTCGATCAGGAAGCTTATCAGAGAACACCAGACCGCAGGCTTATACATCAGCCACGACCTGGCGGTGGTGGCGCAGATCGCCGATCGCGTCCTCGTACTCCGGCACGGGAGCATGATCGAGGAAGGGCCGGTGGAGCAGATCCTCCAGCAGCCGCAGGGCGAGTACACCCGTGCCCTTGTCGCAAACCGCGCAGCAGTGGCCAAGCCACCCCGCGACCAAGATGTCGCGAGCGCCACGGTTCTGAAGCTCGACAAGGTCGCCGCCCGCTATGCGACGACGGTGCGCGTGGTCGACGAAATTGATCTTTCGGTCAGCAAGGGCGAGACGGTCGCGATCGTAGGCGAGTCCGGCAGCGGCAAGAGCACCTTGGCCCGCGTCATCACGGGATTGCTCCCGAGCGAGAAGGGAATGATCACATTTCGGGGCGTCCGCCTGCAGGCCAATCTCACCGCACGTGACAAGGACACACTGCGGCGTATTCAGATGATCTACCAGATGCCGGACGTGGCCTTGAACCCGCGGCATAAAGTGGAGGAGATTCTTGGCCGCCCGCTTGCGTTCTATCTTGGCCTCTCGGGAACGAAGCTCCGCGACAGGATTGCCGAGCTTCTCAGGGAAATTGACCTTCCCCCGGACTTCCGCGACCGCTACCCTAGTCAGCTTTCAGGCGGGCAGAAGCAGCGCATCTGCATCGCCCGCGCGCTGGCAGCCGAACCCGACCTCATCATCTGTGACGAAGTCACATCGGCCCTGGATCCGCTTGTTGCCGAGGGAATCCTAGACCTCCTTGCCCGCCTGCAGCGCGAAAAGGGCTACGCCTATATCTTCATCAGCCACGACCTGGGTACGGTGCGCCGGATCGCGGACCGTGTCGTTGTCATGCTCGAGGGGCGCATCGTGTCGCAAGGCGCATGCGCGGAGGTCTTTTCGCCTCCTGGGCATATGCACCCCTACACCGAACTGCTCCTCACCTCCGTGCCTGAAATGGATACCGGCTGGCTTGATGGGGTACTCGCACGCCGCGCTGAAGCTATCACTGCATAAAGCACTAATGACGCCGGGCCTCACCCGCCAGCGGGAAAAATCTGACGGATGGAAATCGTATCCAATCTACAAACGATTGACAAAAAAAGATCCAGATGCTTCGTTTGCAGGTGTCAAAGATGACGTTTTCACAGCCGAAGACCGGGTCGGCTGGGATCGAAGAGCCTAGGGCCCGGCTTAAGCACGTATTGTGAGACAGGGCGAAGGTCGCCCGCGGTATCCACCCGGCTCGTTCCGGATTACGACCCTCAGATTGGGCCGGCTCCCCGGACTTCAGGGTTTGCGCATCCAGGGCCACACGAACACTTCGTCATGCAGCTAAATTAGAAAAGGGGAACAACATGACCAATTCAGATAATTTCAACAGTCATGCGCCGACCAGACGCGCTGTTTTGTTCAAGACCGCGGCCTTTGGGGTTTGCGCGACCTTGGGCACGTCCCTGCTGCCATCGGTCACCAGGGCGGATACACCTCGCAGGGGCGGCAAGCTCGTGTTGGGGGTCAAGGGTGGATCGTCGAGCGACACGCTCGACCCGGCACACATTATATCTTCGGTGACGGCCGAAGTCTCTTATCAATACGGGAACCTGCTGATCGAGCGTGCTCCCGACGGCAAGCTGCACGGCGGACTTGCGGAGAGTTGGGAGTCTGCCGACGGCGCTAAGCAGTGGGTAATACGACTTAGGCAGGGCGTCAAATTCCACAACGGCAAGGATTTCTCGTCTGCGGACATGGTTTATTCAATAAACCGCCACCGTGATCCGGCCAATGCATCAGGCGCCCTCCCGCTGATGGCAAATATAGATGATGTCAAGGCTGACGGGCCGTATAAGCTGACCATTTTCCTGAAGACACCGGATGTCGGCCTTCCGTACCTGCTCGCCTACATCCACATGGTCGCACAGCCGCAGGCGGAAAACCCCGACAATGGCAACGGCACAGGACCGTTTGTCCTAGACATTGCTGAACCGGGGAAACGCTACACGTTTCACCGAAATCCCGACTATTTCAAACCAGACAGTGTTTGGTTTGATGAACTCGAACTGCTCGTGATCAACGATGATACAGCGCGCCTGTCGGCACTCCTGTCCGGGAGCGCTCATATCATCACGGAGGTGCCCCCGAACCTCGTAGCCCGTCTCGAGGGTGCTCCTAACCTGACGATATCGCGCGCTCCAAGCTCCAAATTCTATTATTTTGCCATGCTCGTCGATACTCCGCCGTTCAATAATCCTGACCTTCGCATGGCCTTGAAATACGCGATCGACCGCGAGGCGATCGTCAAGGGCATCTACGCTGGGTTCGGCGAAATTGCCGCCGACGCGAATATCAATAGTTTTTACCCGCTCTTCTCCAACGACATTCCGAAGCACGCTTACGACGTGGAGAAGGCGAAGGTGTATTATGCGAAGTCGGGGCACAGCGGGCCGATCGTTCTCCACGTGTCGGACGTATTTCCCGGCGCGGTCGACATGGCGGTGTTGTTCCAGCAGAGCGCTGCCAAGGCTGGCATCACAATCGAGCTTCATCGCGAGCCTGCAGACGGCTACTGGGACAACGTGTGGCGTAAGGCTCCATTCTGCATATCTTACTGGGGCAGCCTTATCTCAGAAGACCAGGCATTGTCGCTCTGCTACGGGTCTACCTCCAACATCAATGACACCCACTGGCACCGGCCTGAATTCGATAAGCTGTTGGTCGAGGCCCGCTCGGAAATGGACCCGCAACGCCGAAAGTCGATTTATCGTGAGGCGGCTACGATGGTTAGTAACGACGGTGGACATATCATTGTAATGTTCCCCGAAACCATCAGTGGTGTTTCTCGCAAGGTGAAGGGGTTCGTCGACGGAGACGAACGCAACACTGAACATTGTTGGTTTGAAAGCTGATTCCCCCGCCTCGGGGCTATTCGGCCCCGCATTTGCAACTCGGTATGTGGAAGGTGAGTCGTGGTGACGGATTTATCTGGCGGCTTGCAGCAACGGCCTGGGCTTATTCCGCCGATCGCGGAGGACGCTGCTCGGGCGTCCTCCGGCTGGTCAGTCGCCGGCATCGTAGTGCGGCGGTTTGCCATCGGATTGATTACGCTGTGGGTCGTATCGGTAATGATCTTTACGACTACAGAGATTTTGCCAGGCGATGTGGCGGGTGCGATCCTTGGCCGCAATAGGACCCCGGAGGCGGAACTGGCGCTCCGCACGACACTTGGGTTGGACCGACCCGCACAGGTTCGCTATCTCGACTGGCTGTCGAGTTTCGTAAAGGGCGACATCGGGGCGTCGCTGATGTCGAAACGGGATTTGGCGCCGGAGATATGGCAGCGTCTTGGCAACAGTCTATTCCTCGCGGCCGTTGCCGCGTGCGTATCCGTGCCGCTCGCCATCTTTTTCGGAGTTCTGGCCGCCGTGTGGCAGAACGGGATATTCGACAGGGCCATCAACACCGTGACGTTGCTGACGATTTCCGTCCCTGAATTTTTCATAGGCTATGTACTGATCATATTCTTCTCGGTGAGGCTCGGGTGGTTTCCCAGCCTTTCCATGGTGAATGAGGATATGTCGATATGGGAGCGCCTCTACAATGTCGCACTTCCTGTCACAACGCTCGTCTTGGTGGTACTGGCCCACATGATGCGGCTGACGCGGGCTGCCGTGATCAATGTGCTTTCGCGTTCCTTCATCGAGATGGCAGTGCTCAAGGGGATCCCTCGCTGGCGGATCGTCATTGAGCACGCCCTTCCCAACGCCCTTTCGCCGATCATCAACGTCGTCGCTCTCAACCTCGCCTACCTCGTCGCCGGTGTCGTCGTTGTCGAAGTGGTCTTCGTCTATCCAGGCATGGGGCAAATGATGGTCGACGCGGTAACAAGTCGCGATGTACCAGTTGTCCAGACCTGCGGACTGATCTTCGCAAGCTTCTATGTTGGCCTAAACATGCTCGCTGACATGCTAAGTATTCTTAGCAATCCGCGCCTGCGGCACCCGCGTTGAAGGAGACAGCAATGAAGCTGTTCGGCCGGAAGTTTTCGATCGGCGCCCTCATCGGCATCGCAATCGTATCACTCAACGTCGTGGCCGTGCTGTTCGCGCCGCTGCTGGCGCCGCACGGCGAAACCGAAATTGTGGGGTTGATCTGGGATCCGCCCAGCAAGGCATTCTGGCTCGGCCTCGATAATCTGGGTCGTGATATCTACTCGCGCCTGCTGTTCGGTGCGAGGACGACCGTTTCGCTGGCTCTCCTGATTTCGCTAATGTCCTTTGCAATCGGCGTGGCCGCAGGTTTCGCCGCGGCCATTACAGGGGGGTGGGTTGATACGTTTCTCAGCCGCTTCGTCGACGCTGTGATGGCAATGCCGAGCCTCATCTTTTCACTCGTTATCCTTTCAGTGTTCGGCAGTTCGACGTCCGTTCTGGTCGTCACGATGGCCATTCTGAGCGCGCCAGGCGTGTTCCGGCTGAGCCGTGCCGTGGCCCTCGACATCGCCTCGATGGACTATGTTGAGGTAGCCCGGCTTCGGGGCGAGCGCTTGGTTTGGATCATGCGGCGAGAGGTTCTGCCGAATGCATTGCCGCCCCTGGTGGCCGAGTTCGGCCTCCGGTTTTGTTTCGCGGTGCTGTTCATCGCGGCACTAAGCTTCCTTGGGCTCGGGATCCAGCCCCCCTACGCGGATTGGGGTGGCATGGTCCACGACAATGCTCAGGCCGTGAATTTCGGCAGCCTCGCACCGTTCCTGCCTGCACTGGCGATTGCGCAGCTGACGATCGGCGTAAACCTGGTAATTGACGGGCTTCTCCCAGTTAACCGGCAGGCCGAAGGTGGGGGGGCGTAGGCACTCCGCTCCGGGCACTGCCATGCTTTAGCGACGCAAGATCGGGATCTGTGCGTCCAAATGGAATGTATCCAATCTACAATTTCATAACTTCAATGTGCAGCTGAGAGGAGAGGTTCAGATGAATGATGTTGATAGTGAAAACAGGCAAGCCCCGTCCTCTCGGCCACGCTCGCTGACGCCCGCCGCCTTTGCTGCAATCGTGGCAGGTGAGCGCGCGACCCCGGCCCACCACCCAGAAAGCGCGGTTAGGCGGGAAGTGCAGTGGGTCACGATGCGCGACGGTGTTCGTCTGGCGGCTCACATCTATCTGCCACCGATAACCCCGGCGCCGTGTGTTGCGGTCCGAACCCCCTACGGCCCGGCATCCTACGAGGAGATCTCGGTCCCGCTCTGCCGAAGGGGTTACGTGGTGATCTGCCAGGATGTGCGCGGGACTGGCGCAAGCGAGCCCGATACCTGGGACTACGATGTCTACGAGTGGGAGGACAGCTATGATTTTGTCGAATGGATAACCCGCCAGGCGTGGTACGACGGGTTCATCGGCGCGATGGGCGGATCATATGATGGTTGCACGCAGGTTTGCATGGCGTCCCATCCGGCGATGAGCGCCATCGCCCCAGAGGTCGGGTCGTTGTGTGTCCTGCCCAGCAACGGCGTTCAGCACCACATGTTCGTCAACGCCTATGCGCGGACAATCGGGAAAGGGGCGGATAAGATCGCCGTCTCTCTTGATGAGTTGGAAGTTTTGATGAAAGAGGAGACGCTCGCGACGGGCTATTTCAACCCGCCTATGGACGAGCCCCAGCCGGAAATCCTGTTGGAATATGTACCCGGGCTGCGTGATGTGCCGCTCCTGGGGCGCAAGAAATGGCTGTGGAGATATTATACCGGCCTCGGCGGCAACGAGCGCGCGCAGCTGCTAAGAACAGCCCTCGGTGATGACAGCATCACGTCGGTCAGCACCAAGCGGCTCAACCTGCTGTTTGGCCACGACGTCGATCCCGATGCGATCCTCTTTCCGAAATCCACTCCTGAGGAACTGTGCTGCGCGCTTCAGGCGCCGGCGTTTTTCATCACCGGCTGGTATGACTGGGGCTTGGGTGACACCCTGTACAGTTGGCAGCAGCTTATGAAGCATGGATCGGACGAGGTCCGCTCCCGTAGTCGGCTGCTCGTCACGCCGAGTGCGCACAACAAGCCGGGTTACCACGAAGGCGAGGAGCACGTTCCCGCCCTTCAAAGGCGCTTCCGCAAGGCCGACAACATCGAGCTGCTGGACGTTTGGTACAACGCCGTGAGGAAGGGTACAGTCGATGAAATCCCACGCGTGACCTACTACCTAATGGGCGCCAACCAGTGGCGATTCTCGTCGAGTTGGCCGCCGAGCGAAGCTTGGGAGCGGCCGCTCTATCTCGCCGCCGGGGGGGGCCTGGAAACGAGCCACCCGGCCGGAGAAGCCAAGTCGGACAGCTATACCTACGACCCGGACGATCCGACCCCTACAATGGGCGGAAGCATCCTTTCGCATGCATACCGGCCAGGCAGTGTCGACATTGCGGGGCTCCAGCAGCGCGCCGACGTGCTGTGCTACACCACCACGGCGCTGGACGCCGATCTGGACGTCGCCGGACCGCTGAGGCTCGTTCTGTACGCAAGTTCGTCTGCGCTCGAGACGGACTTTTATGGGCGCATCAGCGATGTATTTCCCGATGGCCGGGCGATCCAACTCCAGAGCGGCGTGCTGCGAACGCGGTACCGCGGGCCGGTGCCAGCGCCGCTTGAACCCGGCAAAGTCTACTGCTTCGAGATTGACATGTGGGCGACTGCCAACCGCTTCGCCGCCGGGCACCGCGTTCGCCTCGACATTTCATCGGCCGATTTTCCCAAGTACCAGCGCAACCAGAATCGCGGCGGCGCGCCGGGACCATCGGTCTGTGCAAACCAGACGGTGTTTCATGGAGGGGAATACCCATCGCGTCTGCTTTTACCGGTGCTTGGGCAGGAGTGAGAGGCGCGACTGGCGTTGGAGGTGACCGGATCTAAAAATCCGAGCGGTGCCTGCCCCGCCACTCACGGTGCTGGGGCACTGCGGGAGGCTGGAGCAGGCTGTGTCTGAGTTCTCCCCGGGCAAAGCCCGACTGCCAAATGGCAAACACTGTGCCCTGGCGAACCGGCTGGCTCTTGTAGAAGAGCGGTGCCAGCGAGTCCTTCATGGTCACTGTAATCCGGGCGGTGAGTTTGCGCCAGTTCGAGCAGGCCTTTGCGGGGAAACTCACCGGGCCCGGGTGCTATCGCCCAACCCTATTCTTTGACGGCGCAGGGTTTGCTCCACCTAAACTGGCATTCGCTCTGAAGCCCGGAGGTAGTCCTCGCGGAAAGGCCCGCCTCTCCCCTTGCGGTGGACGCAGTCACCACGCTGCCCCACTCCTTGTTGGGCGTGCCGAGCAGCACCGAGTCCCTGATACCGGGGCAGCTGTGAAGCAGTTCCTCGACCTCATGCGGATAAATGTTCTCCGCCCGAGACAATCATATCATCGAAGAAAAGAGCGCGCGGCTACGTCGCATCGCTTACGCGGCGCTTTTGGAGCGCCTCGACCAGATTGTCGCCTGCGGAGAGGATATGCTTGCGCATAAAATCAACGACCGCCGGATCCCGCTTTTTGCACATGCTGAGAATGCGTCGATGCTCCCGCTCCGCGCCCTCGAAGCCAGAGGTAAGCAGGAGCTGGATGCGGATGTAGCGGTCTATCTGGACGTTGATACCCTGCAGAATAGCGAGTGTTTGGACCTTACCCGCAGGCAGGTAGAGGCTACGGTGAAATTCCCAGTTGAGAGTCCCGACGCGGGCGATGTCCCTGGTGTGATATGCGTTCTCAAGCTGCACCAGGATCTGCTCAGATTGCACAATGCTTTCGGCTGTCAGTTTTCCAAGCGAGTGCTTGAGGATATCGCACTCTAGCAGCGAGCGCAGCTCGAAGAGTTCTCGGATTTGTTCCGGCGGCAACGCTGAGACGATAGCCCCTTTGTGAATCCTCGAGATAATCAGACCTGCCGCTTCGAGTTGGCGGAAAGCCTCGCGCACGGGCATCCGGCTGCATCCGTAGTCTGTGGCGATCTCCTCTTGTACCAGTTGCTCGCCTTCCTTGAATTCTCCATTTAGTATTCGCTCGCGCAGGGACTCCGCCAGCGACTCAGGCAAACTTTGCCGCTGCAGCATGTATTTCGAGCGCTGCGTGTTCTGCTCAAGCATCCGCATTAACCTTCTGGTTCGCAGCCCCGACATCGCCGCTGGCCCATGATGGCCGCTCGACGGCGCGGGGATGGCACTGAATAATTCTTTAAGCAGAAATATCAAGGCTGGACAATGGGCGACATTGAACTGTAGATTGGATCCGAAGCGCTAATGTGGCAACGGAGATGGAAGTGTCAAACCGGAGTACACGCGTTCACGGCAACGCGATTGTCTGGGATGCGCACGCAGGATTTGCGCCATTTGCGGACCTTGACCTCAGCGTGCTCGAGCGCTGGCGAGAGGGCGGCGCCACTTACGTCGGTATTAATATCGGTTTCGACATTATGCCTTGGGAGGAGACGCTGCGCTGCGCGGCCCATTACCGCCGCTGGATCGAAATGCGGTCGGACCGCTTCGTCATGGTCGAAACGGCGCAGGATATTCACCGAGCCAAAACGAGTGGGCGCCTCGCAGTGGCGTTTGACATTGAGGGTGCCGTGGCATTGGACAGCAATATCGAGCTGATCTCCATGTATCACCGCCTTGGCGTGCGGCACATGAACCTCGCCTACAACGTCAATAATGCGTTCGGCGGCGGCGCGCACGACGTCGATATCCCCCTGACCGACCTGGGAAAGGCGGCAATTGCCGAAATGAACCGCGTCGGCATGATGGTCGACTGCAGTCACTCGAGCTTCAGGACCTCGATGGATATCTGCTCGGTTTCCACGCAACCAGTCATCTTCTCGCACTCGAATCCCCGCGCCATGTATGACCACGCGCGCAATATCCGCAACGAGCAGATGCTGGCCTGCGCCGTCACTGGCGGTGTCGTGGGGATCAATGGCATCAGTACGTTCCTGAATGGGACGGATGCGAAGATCGACACCGTATTCGCCCATATTGACTATGCTGTCGAGTTAGTTGGCATCCACCACGTGGGCATAGGTGGGGACATTATCTTTAAGCCCTCGAACAACTTCGCGAACAACCCGTGGGCGTGGCCAGGGTATACTGCCGCGGACTGGGCAGCGATGCACACCTACAAGCCTGAGCAGCTGCCCGAAATTACCGAAACGCTCCTCACGCACGGCTATTCCGAGGCTGATGCCCGCCTGGTTATGGGCGAGAACTTCCTGCGCGTTGCCTCCCTCGTTTGGAAATAGACGGCGCACTTCGCGGTGGCTGGCAAAGCCAGGCTTCGAAAAAAATTCGACTGATCTAAACTGGGGATTTTTTATGCAAAGATGGACTGGCGTTTTCCCGGCTGTAACTACCAAGCTGACGAAGGAGGGCAGGGTTGACCTCCAGGCGA
>NZ_JBSPKY010000038.1:0-29859 GCF_053848025.1 Mesorhizobium sp. 128a
TTTCCGTCTTCCCGTAACCATAAACACCTCTTGGTATGAGGTGTTGCGACGACCGGTTGAATCCGCCGTGCAGGCCGGCGTCACAGTGATGATGGTGCCTTGCCTCATCCTCTTCCTGTTGCTGCAGCGCTTCTACATACGCGGCCTGATGGCCGGCGCGGTGAAATGAGAAATTGCATTCGAATGGAGTTAGATTGATGACCGCATCGCAATCTGCAATTCAGGCCGGCAAGACGGGCCAGGCCGTAAAGCCCGGCAAACTGAGCCTCGCCTTCCGGCCGCTGCCGGTGCCGCAGGTCGACGTGCGTGGTTTCTGGGGCGACCGTGTCGATGCCGTGGCGTCGCGCACCGCGTCCATCCTCTACGATCGCTGCGTGGAGGCGCGCATGCTGGAGCAGATCGATCCGGACCGGCCGTCGCCCGGTGTCGTCATTCCCTTCCATTCGCCGTCGCCGGACGAGGCGGCCACGCCCGGCTTCACCGGCTCGACGGTGACGACGCAGATGTTCTGGGATTCCGACTGGGGCAAGACCATCGAGACCGCCGCCTATTCGCTCTACCGCCGCCGCAATGACGATCTGGAGAAGAAGATCGACGCCGTCATCGACATGTATGGCAAGCTGCAGCAATCCGACGGCTATCTCTCCAGTTGGTACCAGCGCATCCAGCCCGGCAAGCGGTGGACCAATCTGCGCGACTGCCACGAGCTCTATTGTGCCGGCCACCTGATCGAAGGCGCCGTCGCCTATTTCCAGGCCACGGGCAAGCGCAAGCTGCTCGACATCATGTGCCGCTATGTCGATCATATCGCGGAGAATTTCGGTCCGGAGCCCGGCAAGAAGAAGGGCTATTGCGGCCATGAGGAGATCGAGCTGGCGCTGGTCAAGCTGGCGCGGGCGACCGGCCAGCGCAAATACATGGAGCTGGCGAAATACTTCATCGACCAGCGCGGCGTCGAGCCGCATTATTTCGACGAGGAGGCGCGTGCGCGCGGCGCCGACCCGAAGGCCTATCATTTCAAGACCTACGAATACAATCAGTCGCACCGGCCGGTGCGCGAGCAGGACAAGGTCGTTGGTCATGCGGTCAGGGCGATGTACCTCTATTCCGGCATGGCCGACATCGCCACCGAATATGGCGACGATACGCTGCGGGTAGCGCTCGACCGGCTCTGGGACGATCTCACCACCAAGAGCCTGTACATCACCGGCGGCATCGGGCCCTCAGCCCACAATGAAGGCTTCACCAGCGACTACGACCTGCCCAACGAAACCGCCTATGCCGAGACCTGTGCCTCGGTCGGCCTGGTATTCTGGGCCAGCCGCATGCTCGGCATGGGGCCGAACGCGCGCTATGCCGACATGATGGAGCGGGCGCTCTACAACGGCTCGATCTCCGGCCTGTCGCTCGACGGCTCGTTGTTCTTCTACGAAAACCCGCTGGAAAGCCGGGGCAAGCATAACAGATGGAAATGGCACCGCTGCCCGTGCTGCCCGCCCAATATCGGCCGCATGGTCGCGTCGATCGGCAGCTATTTCTACAGCCTCGCCGACGATGCGCTGGCCGTCCACCTCTATGGCGACTCGACGGCGCGTTTCGACATCGCCGGCAAGGCGGTCAGCCTCGTCCAGACCAGCAACTATCCCTGGGACGGCGCGGTCTCGATCCGGGTCGAGCTGGATGCCCCCGTTGAGTTCACGCTGCATCTGCGAGTGCCGTCCTGGTGCCGCAAGGCGACGCTGAAGGTCAACGGTGCGCATGTCGACCTCGATGCCGCGTCGAACGATGGCTACGCGGCGATCCGGCGCGAGTGGCAAAAGGGCGACCGCGTCGAACTCGACCTCGACATGTCGATCTCGCGCCTGTTCGCCAACCCGCAGGTGCGCCAGGACATCGGCCGCGTAGCACTTGCGCGCGGCCCGTTGATTTACTGCGTCGAAGAGACCGACAATGCCGGCCAACTGCACCGCATCACCTTGCCGCGCACGGCTGAGATCGAGGCGCATCCCGAGCCGAACCTCCTCGGCGGCGTCGTCACCCTCTCGGCCAACGGTAGGCGGGAAACGGCGGAAAACTGGGACAACGGCCTCTATCGCACCGAGGCGCCAGCCGTCGAGCAGGCGAAGCTCAAGGCCGTCCCCTATTACGCCTGGGACAATCGTGAGCCCGGCGAGATGGTGGTGTGGTTGCGGGACGGGTGACTTACAGGCTCACGAAAGCCGTCAGCGGCAGGTGATCCGACGCCACCCGCGACAGCGGCGTGTCATGGGCTTCCACCGACGAGACCATGCCGTGCCGGTTGGCCATGATGCGGTCGAGCGCCAGCACCGGCAGGCCTGAGGGAAATGTCGGCACCGCCGGTGGCGTGAAGCCAAAGGTGGCGTGCAGCGTCTTCAGCGCCGAGCGGTTGCCCAGCCGCCATTCGTTGAGGTCGCCGAGCAGCAGGGTCGGCCTTTCATCCTGGCTGCTCATAATGTCGAGCACGACGCGGGCCTGTTCGGAGCGTGAGCGACGCAACAGGCCGAGATGCGCGGCAATGACGCGCAGCGTGCGCGTTTCGTCGAGGTCGATCTCGGCCACCAGCGCGCCGCGCGGCTCCAGCCCCGGCAGCTTGATCTGATGCACGTCACGCACGGTGCCGCGTTTGAACAGCAGCACATTGCCGCGCCAGCCATGGCCTTTGCCGTTTCCCGAAACCGGCACCGGCACCAGCCCGGTTTCGTGTTCGATCCGGGCAAGATCGAGCAGCCCGGCGCGGTCGCCGAACCGGTTGTCGGCCTCCTGCAGCGCAATGACGTCGGGACCGATTTCGCGGATGACGCGGGCGGTCCGTTCGGGGTCGAATCTGCGGTCGGTGCCGATGCATTTGTGGACATTGTAGGAGGCGACCACCATCTCGGCGCCGTCGACGTGTTTGCGCGGCGTCGCGTTCGCCTTGCGCGCTTTCCTGCCGCGGATCGACAGGAGCACGGTCTCCGGGAGGCTGCGTCCGTTAATGTCCATTGGCCTGCTATTCGATTTCCTTGGTTCTTAGTTTTATGCATGCCGTTATCTCAAAACCGTGACCACTTTTGAGCGACATGCATTAGAGATAGGGCGATCCCAGCCATAGCAACCGGTCAAAGACGCGGATGACGAATGGCCGCGCCTTCAGGGTTGCGAGTGTGACGGGTTTGGCCGAAACGATTGCCGCTCCGATGCGCGCTTCGATCTCGGCGGCAAAGCCTGCATCCAGAACCTCCAGGTCGATCTCGAAATTCAGCCGCAGCGACCGGGCATCGAGGTTGGAGGAGCCGACATAGGCCCACACGCCATCGACCGACAGCAGCTTCGAATGGTCGAACGATCCCTCATGGCGCCAGACACGGCAATAGTGCTTGAGCACCTGGTCGTATTGCGCCGTCATGGCGCGGCCGACCAGGAAGAGATTGTTCACCGCCGGCACGACGATGTCGATCTCTACGCCGCGCCTGGCCGCCGTGGTCAGCGCGCTGATAAATTCCCGGTCCGGCAGGAAATAGGGTGACATGATGCGGATCGATTTGCGGGCGACCGAAAATGCCCCCATCAGCAATTTGTGATTGGTCTCGTTGCTGGCATCCGGCCCCGACGCCACGGCCCGCACCAGGATCGGCTGACCGGGCGGCGGCGAGGGTTTTTCCACCTGCCAGACCTCGTCCTTGAGGGCTTCGTTGCCGGCAAAACGCCAGTCTTCGGCGGCAACCGCAAACAGGTCTGCCACGAGCGGTCCGGTGACCTGGAAATGCGTATCCGCCGAACTGGCGGTTCCCACGAATTCGGCCGAGAATCCCTTGCGGATGTTCATGCCTCCCGTGAAAGCCACCGCACCGTCGACGATCAGAATCTTCCTGTGGGTTCTCAGATTCGCATAGGGAAGTCTCAGGCCCATGACGATGTTGCCGTTGAAGAGATCGACGGTGACGCCGGCTTCCCGGAGGGTCGTGAGAATGCTGGGCACGGAATAGCGCACGCCGACGGCATCGATGAGCACGCGGACGGTTACACCGCGCCGGACCGCGCCGGCCAGCGATTCGACGAAACGCTGCCCGACCTCGTCATTGTCGAATATGTAGGTCTCGAGCAGGACGCTGCGCTTGGCGTCGTCGATTGCCCGGCGCATTGCTGCGTAAGCGTCGTCACCTGTCTTCAGGATGGTGATTGCGTTGCCCGAAAGCAGGCCGCGCCGCGCCACCCGGTCGCCCAGTGTCTTCAGGCCGGCAAAGCGTTGGCCGAATTGCGCTGAGATAAGCGCTTCCAGCGCAATGTCGCGGTCTTGCTTGGCCGTCTCGGCTTCGCCGGCCACGGGCCGCATGGCGCTGATTGTCGCGCGGCGGATGCGGTTGATCCCGGCAATGGCGTAGATGATCGCGCCCAGGAAGGGCGACAAAAGCATCACACCCACCCAGCCGGTGGCGGCGCGGACGTCTTCCTTCGTCATGATGGCGTGGACGATGCCGATGGCGGCCATCAGCATCGGAATGATCATGAGGATCAGAGGCCAGTAGGTCACAAAGGTCTGCCACATCGGCAGGACTATCGATTGAGCGGCCGCAGAAGGCAATGCAAGGGACTAACCAGGATTGAGGCGCTCGCGCCTCAATCCTTCGCGCGCTCCACATAGGAGCCGTCGGCCGTCATCACCACAACGCGGGTGCCGGGGGCGATGTGCGGGGGAACTGCCGTGCGCACGCCGTTGGACAGCACGGCCGGTTTGTAGGACGACGATGCCGTCTGTCCCTTGGTCGTAGGCTCGGTCTCGACCACCTCGAACGTGGCGCGCTGCGGCAGCACCAGGGCAATCGCTATGCCGTTGAACTGCGAGATCTGCACCGCCATCCCTTCGAGCAGGTAAGGCGCCATATCGCCGACCACGCTTTCCGGCACCGCGACCTGGTCGTAGCTCTCCGGGTTCATGAAGTGATAGCCTTCGCCATCGGCGTAGAGGAAGGTGTGCTCGCGGTCCTCGACATAGGCGCGCTCGACCTGTTCGGTGGTGCGGTAGCGTTCCGAAACCTTCACCCCGTCGGAGATGCGGCGCATGTCGAGCTGGGTGACCGGCGTGCCCTTGCCAGGGTGGATGTTTTCGGCAAAGAGGATCACGTAAAGCTTGCCGTCCTTGTCGACGACGTTGCCTTTACGCAGGGAACTGGCGATGACCTTCACCACGGTTTTCAATCCTAGACTTCGTTGGCCTGAAACGATTGTTCGGCGCAAATCGGCTGCGAGAGCCGTCGCCGTAGCGCATCTTGGCGCGAACCGCCAGCCCTGTCAGCAATTCCGTTGCCTGGCAAAGCCAAGACCTGCAAACCCAGGACCTGCAAACCAATGACCGAGGCTTCGCCCTGGTGGACGCCGGACGTTCACGCCGACCGTCGGCCGCGGCTGATTGCCCGCAACGGTATCGCGGCCGCCATGCGCGACTGGTTTGGCGAGCGCGACTTCATCGAGGTCGAGACGGCGGCGCTGCAAATCTCGCCCGGCAATGAGGCGCATCTCTCGGCCTTCGCCACCGAGGCGATCGGCGCCGACGGCGAGCGCCGGCCGCTCTATCTCCACACCTCGCCGGAATTCGCGTGCAAGAAGCTGCTTGCCGCCGGCGAAAAGCGCATCTTCAGCCTGGGTGCCGTCTGGCGCAACCGCGAGCGCGGCCCCTTGCATCATCCGGAATTCACCATGCTCGAATGGTACCGGGTCGGCGAGACCTATGAGAGCCTGATGGGAGACTGCTCCGAGCTGCTGAAGCTGGCGGCCGAGCGGGCCGGTGCAAAGATCTTCCGATTTCGCGGCCGCGAGGCCGATCCGTTTGCCGACCCGGAACGGCTCAGCGTGGCCGAGGCCTTTACGCGCTACGCCGGCATTGATCTTCTCGCCACGGTGGCGGTGGGCGGGAGCACCGACCGCGATGCGCTCCATGAGGCCCTGGTCAAGGCCGGCATGCGCACGGCCGACGACGACAATTGGGCCGATCTGTTCAGCCGCGTGATGGTCGAAAGGGTCGAGCCAATGCTGGGGCAGGGGCGAGCCACCATCCTCTACGGCTATCCGATCTCGGAGGCAGCCCTTGCCCGGCCGAGCGCCGATGACCCGCGCGTTGCCGAGCGCTTCGAGCTCTATTGCTGCGGCGTCGAGCTCGCCAACGCTTTCGGCGAGCTGACTGACGCGGCCGAGCAGCGCCGGCGCTTCGCCGCCGAAATGGACGAGAAAGAGCGCGTCTATGGCGAGCGCTATCCGCTGGACGAAGACTTTCTCGCAGCCCTCGCCATAATGCCGCAAGCCAGCGGCTCGGCGCTCGGTTTCGATCGGCTGGTGATGTTAGCGACGGGCGCGGCCAGGATCGACGACGTGATCTGGACGCCGGTCGCCTGAAGAACGGGCAGGGCGGCTATCGCCTCCGCGGCCGCTTCTGGCTGCCGTCGTGCCAGTAGATTTGCGTTCTGCTCGGGCGCTATGCCGCAGCGGCGCAATTGCCGGTGCGCCATTGCACAAGCCGCAGCGGGACAATAGATGGTGCAGCAGCCGCGACCGCCGGGCGCGGCTTGGAGCCAGGACTATGCGCATGACGAATACATCAGAGGCAGCGAAACTGACCGACCGCGTCGCGGCTCTGGTCGAGGCTGCCAAGCGGGCCGGCGCCGACGCCGCCGATGCGGTCGCCGTGCGCGGCCGCTCGACCGGCGTGTCGGTGCGACTGGGCAAGGTCGAGAACACCGAATCCTCCGAAGGCGACGATGTCTCGCTGCGCGTCTTCATCGGCAACCGGGTGGCGAGCGTGTCGGCGACGGCGGCGTCAGACCCCAAGGCACTGGCCGAGCGCGCCGTGGCGATGGCGAAAGTCTCGCCCGAGGATCCCTATCAGGGTCTCGCCGATCCGGCTTTGCTGGTTGGCAAGGTGCGGGACCTCGATCTGTTCGACGCCACCGAGGTCTCGGCCGATCAATTGAAGGAAGCGGCTTTGGCCGCCGAGGAAGCAGCCCTTGCCGTCAAGGGCGTCACCAATTCGGCCGGCAGCGGCGCCAGCGCTGGTCTCGGCGGACTGGTGCTCGCGACGTCGAACGGCTTCGTCGGCCACTATGTCGCCTCGCGCTTTTCGCGCTCGGCCAGCGTGATTGCGGGCGAGGGCACCGGCATGGAGCGCGACTACGAATATTCCTCGCACCAGCATTTTTCCGATCTCGATGCGCCGGAACTGATCGGCCGCAAGGCTGGCGAGCGTGCCGTGCGCCGCCTCGGTGCCCGCAAGGCAGCGACCGGTCCGGTCAACGTCGTGTTCGATCCGCGCGTCGCGCGCGGCATTGCCGGCCATCTCGCCGGCGCCATCAACGGCGCTTCGGTGGCGCGCAAGACCAGTTTTTTGCGCGAGATGATGGGCAAGCAGGTCGCATCGGCTGACATCACCGTCACCGACGAGCCGCTCCGGCGTCGCGGCCAGGCCTCGCGTCCCTTCGACGGCGAAGGTGTCGAAGGCGAAAAGCTGCTGATGGTCGAAAACGGCGTGCTGAAGCACTGGTTCCTGTCGACGTCCGCGGCGCGGGAATTGGGGCTGACCACCAACGGACGCGGCGCGCGCAGCGGCTCCTCGGTGTCGCCGTCATCGACCAATCTCGCCATTGAGCCGGGCGACAGGACGCCGGAAGATCTGATCAAGTCGCTGAAATCAGGCTTTTATGTCACCGAAGTGTTCGGCCAGGGCGTCGACATGGTGACTGGGGAATACAGCCGAGGTGCGTCGGGCTTCTGGATCGACAATGGCGAGCTGGCCTATCCGGTGGCCGAGGTGACCATTGCCTCCAATTTGAAGACGATGTTCCTCAACATGGTGCCGGCGAGCGACCTCGACCGCAATTTCGGCACCGCCGCACCGACGCTGCTGATCGAAGGAATGACCCTTGCCGGCGCATGACCCGGTCATATCAGCTGCAGAAGACCTCCAGCTTTTGCGCGATGCCGCCCGCGAGGCCGGCGCCATCGCCATGCGCTATTTCGGCAAGAACCCGCAAGTGTGGATGAAGGGGGGCACCTCGCCCGTCAGCGAAGCCGACCATGCGGCCGACGCCTATCTGCGCGAAACCCTGCTTGCGGCGCGGCCGGATTATGGCTGGCTGTCGGAGGAGACGACGGACGATCCTGCGCGGCTGCAGGCACGCCGCACCTTCGTCGTCGATCCCATAGACGGCACGCGCGGCTTCCTCGAAGGCCTGCGCTCCTGGTGCGTCAGTGTTGCCGTGGTCGAGAACGGCCGCACGCTTGCCGGCGTGCTCGAATGTCCGGCCATGGACGAAACCTATTGGGCGATGCCCGGGCAGGGCGCATTCCTTAATGGCAAGCCGATTGCCGTGCGCCGCTTGGGCGAGACGGTCGAAATCGGCGGGCTGAAGCAGCTGATCGACCTGATGCCGGCGGAGTGGCAGGGCAGGGTGCGGCGGGCGGCTCATATTCCCTCGCTTGCCTACCGGCTGGCGATGGTCGCCAACGGCACGCTCGACGCCACCTTCGTCAAGCCCAACGCGCATGACTGGGATATTGCCGCCGCCGATCTCATCTTGCGCGAGGCCGGCGGCGCCGTGCTCGACGGGCACGGCCGCGCGCCGCTTTACGCCGGCGAAGTGATCCGCCACGGAGCGCTGGTCGCCGGCAGCGGCGAGCTGCTGACCGTGCTTGCCGGCGTCATTGCCGGTACGGAAGCGTGATCGAAGGTTCCAAAGTCGACGGCTTTGGTCTAGACCTGTCGCAAACTCACAATATGTGAAGGACCGAAATGGCCGCGGAAGACGGAAAGAAACAGCTTTTGCACCTGGTGTTCGGCGGCGAGCTGAAGAAGCTGGGCGGCACCGAGTTCCGCGATCTCGACGCGCTCGACATTGTCGGCGTCTATCCGGATTACCAAACCGCACACACCGCGTGGAAAGCCAAGGCGCAAGCCAGCGTGGACAATGCCCATATGCGCTATTTCGTGGTTCATCTGCACCGCCTGCTCGACCCTGAAGGCAAGGCCGGCAGTTGACAGCGATGGAGCAAGAAGCGGTGAAAGGGCAGCCCACGGGCGCCGCGGTCAGAAGGGGACGCGGCGGCAGTACGAAGACGTTCTGGCGCAAGATCCGCGAGCCGTTGGCGCAGTCGCGAATCGTCAAGAGCCTCATCGTCAGCCTGCTCGCATGGTTCGTCCGCCTGGTGCGGCTGACCAACCGCGTGGTCGAAGGCTCGGCGAAGTTTTCAGGCGGTGCCTATGCCGAATTCGAGCCCGGCATCATCGCCCTCTGGCATGGCCAGCATTTGCTCACCCCTGCCTATTATCCTAAGGGGCGGCCGCTGGTTGCCATGGTCTCACGCAGCGCCGATGCCGAACTCAACGCGCTGATGATCGAAAAATTCGGCATCGAGGCGGTGCGCGGTTCCGGTGGTCGCGACAGCTCGAAGCATCTCGACAAGGGCGGCGCCAAGGCGCTCATTGCCCTGAAAAAGTCACTCGTCGCCGGCAAGAACGTCGCCATGATCGCCGACATTCCCCACGGCACGCCGCGCGACGCGGGGCTTGGCATCGTTCTCCTGGCGCGGCTTTCGGGCCGGCCGATCATGCCTGCCGCCATCGCCACCAGCCGCCGCAAGGTGCTGGAACGGAGCTGGGACAAGACCACCATCAACCTGCCGTTCGGCCGCTCCTCGATCGTCATCGGAACGCCGGTGTTCGTGCCGGCCAATGCCGATGAAGCCGAAATGGAGCGCAAGCGCGTGGAAGTCACTGCCGCGCTCAATGCCGCGACTGCCGAGGCCTATCGCCTCGTGGACGGCAATCCATGAGCGAGCGCTGGGCGCGCGCCTTCCTGACGGCGTACCGCTTCGCCGGTGCGGCTGCCTATCCGCTGATCGGGCCTTACGTCGCCTGGCGCACGTCGCAGGGCAAGGAGGACCGAAGCCGCAGCCGCGAGCGCTATGGCGTTGCCGGGCGGCCACGGCCTGAAGGGCCGGTGATCTGGATCCATGCGGCAAGCGTCGGCGAGACTATTGCGGTCGTGCCTCTGGTGCAAAGCATCCTCGACTACGGCGTCAACATCGTGCTGACGACAGGCACGGTGACCTCTGCGCAGGTCGCCGACGAGCGGCTCGGCGACCGCATCATCCACCAATATGTCCCGCTCGACCTCAAGCCGGCGGTCAGCCGCTTCCTCGATCACTGGCGGCCGGACCTGGCGATCATCGCCGAATCCGAGATCTGGCCTATGACCATCCTCGAGCTCGGCGCCCGCCGCGTGCCGCAGGTGCTGGTCAACGGCCGGCTGTCCGACCGTTCGTTCAAATCCTGGAAGAAGCGCGCCAACATCGCCGAGGCGCTGTTCGAGAACCTCGCCCATGTCGTTGCCCAGTCGGATGTCGACGGTGAACGGTTTCGCGCGCTTGGTGCCCGGCCGGTCACCGTGTCCGGCAACCTCAAGGTCGACACCTTGCCGCCGCCAGTCGACGAAAGGACGCTGGCGACGCTGAAGCGCCAGATCGCCGGCCGCCCGACATGGGCGGCGATCTCGACCCATGACGGCGAGGAAGTGGTCGCGGCGGAAGTCCACGCCACGCTCTACAAGCGCCATCATGGGTTGCTCACGATCATCGTCCCGCGCCATCCCGACCGCGCCGAAGCGCTTGCCGCGCAGATTTCCGGCATGGGCCTGAAGCTGGCGCGGCGCAGCAAGGGCGACAGGATCACCGCCGACACCGATATCCTGCTTGGCGACACGATCGGCGAGATGGGGCTTTATCTCCGGCTGACGGAAATCGCCTTTGTCGGCCGCTCGCTGACCTCGGAAGGCGGCCAGAACCCGCTGGAGCCGGCCATGCTCGACACCGCTGTGCTTGCCGGCCGCAACGTCCAGAATTTCCGCGAAGCCTATCAGCGGCTACTCGACAGCGGCGGCGCCAAGCTGGTGCGCGACCGCGACATGCTGGCCGGCGCCGTCAATTTTCTGCTGAGCAATGAAGTCGCCCGCCATGAGATGATGGCGGCCGGTGCCGCCACCGTCGACCAGATGCGCGGCGCGCTGGCGCACACGCTGAAGTCGCTTGAGCCTTACATCCAGCCTCTGATCGTCAAGTCGCGCCTGAAGGGCGCCGACGGGCGATAGGATGGCCTCCGAAGCACCACCTTTCTGGTGGGAAGCCCCGGACTGGCGGGTCTTTGCGTTGTCGCCGCTATCGGCCGCCTATGCCCTCGTCGCCGGCCGCCGCATGCGCCGGGCGGCGCGCGAAAAGATCGATGCGCCAGTACTTTGCGTCGGCAATTTCACCGTCGGCGGCAGCGGCAAGACGCCGGTAGCGATCGCACTGGCAAACCAGGCCAGGCGCATGCAGCTCAATCCCGGTTTCCTGTCGCGCGGCCATGGCGGCTCATTCGCGCAGCCGCATGTCGTTGATATCAATCACGACGCCGCCAAGCATGTCGGCGACGAGCCGCTGCTCTTGGCCGAGCACGCGCCGGTCGCGGTGAGCCCCAACCGCGCCGCCGGCGCCAAACTGCTTATGGAAGCCCATGGCTGCGATTTCCTGATTATGGATGACGGCTTTCAGAGCGCGCGCATCCATATCGATTATGCGCTGGTCGTCGTTGACGCGCGCTACGGCATCGGCAATGGGCGCGTCATTCCAGGCGGGCCGCTGCGAGCCAACATCGTCGACCAACTGGTGTTCACCGACGGGCTGTTGAAGATGGGCGAGGGCACCGCCGCCGACCAGGTCGTGCGCCAGGCGGCGCGCGCCGGCCGGCCGATCTTCGAGGCGCATGCCGAGCCAGCCGGCAAGGAACGCTTCGCAGGTCGGCGTTTGCTCGCCTTTGCCGGCATCGGCCATCCTGAAAAATTCTTCGACACGCTGCGCGGCACCGGCGCGGACGTGGCGCTGACCCGGTCGTTTCCCGACCACCATTTCTATGCCCCCGACGAACTCACCGAGCTGGCGGCAACCGCGCGACGCGAGGGACTGGGCCTCGTCACCACCGCCAAGGACGCCGCCCGGCTGCGCCATGGCGCAGCGTCGGCCGAATTCCTTGGCCAGCTCGACGTGCTGGAGATCGACGCCACGTTCGAGCTCGACAACGTTCCGGAGCGCATTATCGACGAGACGCTGGATGCTTGGCGACAGCGCAAGCTGCGGGGCTGAGTTCGGCTCGGCAGGTGGGCTGGCGTCAGCGCCGGCTGCGCAGTTCCGGATGCGTCTCGATCTCGCGGCGCAGCGAGGCGGCGGCGCTGACATAGGGTTCCTGCCTGGCGACGCTCCAGTATTTCAACTCGTCCAGCGGGATGCTCTCACCTGTCACCGCGCAGCGCACGAATGCGCCGGGGCTGGTGACCTGGAAGTCGCCGTCGAGATAGCGGATCCGGGCTTCCTTGCCGCCAGGGCCTTCGAAGCGGTTCATCATGGGGTGGTGCCAAATGGGGCGGTGACTGACTTCATGCTGATTTCATCGCCATAAATTGCCGGCAAGGTCAAGCTTGACGCAATGCTGAGGCTCTATTGTCACGCCGCAAACCCGTTTTCATGGGACCGGCATGGACATTTCATCCGCCCGCCTGACCGCTCTGCTGCGCGAAGCCATGGTATTGGCGGCGATGCCGTCGGCCAAGGCCGATCCGGCGAAAGCAGCGCTTGTCAAGGCGCTGGCGCAGCCGCCGGCTCCGTCCGGCGCGCCTTTGCCGCCGGCTGCGACGCCGGCGCTGCAGGCACTGTTGTCCGCCACCCCCGCCAAGGCGCAGCAGACAGGATCGACTGAAGTCCTGCAGGCCTATCTGGCAATTGCTGAACCAGGCGCCGAGGCGCCAGATGATGCGGGGCCGCCGACAAGAGCCGCGGCGCCTGCACCGGCAAACGACGACGCACAGAGCGGTCTGAATATGCCGCCGGCACGGGTCGACGACGGCGCCGCCGCAAAACCCGCAGGCCTGCCATGGCTGGCCTTTCTCGTCCCCGAGGTTTCACCGCGACGCCGCGCCTCTGGCACCGACGCTGCGGCGAAGCGCGGGCAGGCGACCTCACGAGCGAATGATGCGACGCGGCCCGGAGACAGGCGGCAGATGCGTGTCGGCCTGATGGCGCTGGCGGTCGGGTTTCTGGCCGTCGCGATTGCTGGCTTCGTCCTGGTGCTGCGCTGAGTGCCGAACGATTGATCCTACCGTTCAGCTTCGAGGAACGCTTCCATCTTGTCCATAGCCAGCCCCGCCTCGACGGCGATGCGGCGCGAAAGTTCTGCGGCAGCCGTGCGCGGCCGCCCCAGCGGCCGGTCGAGCCAATACGACACCGGGTTGAGCGCGGTGCGCTCGTCGACCGCGACGATGCGGCCCGTATCCAGCTGATGCCCTGTCAGTGGCGGCCGCGCCAGCGCGATGCCGAGCCCATAGGCGGCGGCATCAAGCACCAGATTGTAGTCCTCGAAACGGCGGTCTTGCGGGCGCGGGCGATAGTCCATGCCTTGCGCGGCAAACCAGGCGCGCCAGCCGGAAGCGTCGGAATCGCTGATCAGCGGAAATCTGAGCAACCGGGCCGGGTCGCCGCGGCCGATCTCGCGGGCAAGGCCAGGGGCGGCGACGGGAAAGACATATTCCTCGAACAGCTTCACCGAGATCCGGCCCGGAATGCCGCCACGGCCGCAACGGATCGACAGGTCGATGCCTTCATCGGCAAGGTCGGCCTGGCGGATGTCGACGTCGAGGACGATGCGCAGCTTGCTGGGATTGTTCTCCAGCGCCGCCATGCGCGGCATCAGCCACAGCCCGCTGACCGAGGGGATCGAGGTCAGCCGCACCACGGCGGTGCCGCGCGGTTCGACCCAGCGGTCGGAATGGGTGGAGATCAGCGCAAAGGCTTCCGCCGTGCGCAGATGCAGGCGGTTGCCCTCGATGGTCAGGGAGACGCCGCGCGCGCCGCGGTCGAACACTTTCAGACCCAGCCAGTCCTCCAGCTTGGCGATCTGCCTGCTGACGGCGCCATGGGTGTGTTGAGTTTCTCGGCCGCGGCCGAAAAGCTCCCGGTACGTGCCGCAGCATCGAAGGCGCGCAGTGTCTCGAGCGGAACCATTGTGTCTGAGCTGTGATCCATAGTCACAGGTGATCCTCGATTTGATCGTTTGTCAACGGCGCCGAAAAGGCGCTTTCTGCCTTTCAACACCCTAGAAACCTGAGGACAGACAGATGAGCGCAACCACCAGCACGTCGAATCCGACACAGCGGATGGACACCACAGCAGCCATCGCGGTGGCGTTGACGGTGGTCGGCTGGGCCTCGGCCTTTCCCGCGATCCGCGCCGGCCTCGCCGCCTTCGGGCCGCTGGAACTCGGCGCGCTGCGCTTTGCCATTGCCGCGGTGCCGGCGGCGATCTTTCTTGCCGTCAAGCGCCCGGCGCTGCCGCGGCTCGACGAAGTGTGGCGCCTCGCCTTTGGCGGCGCCATTTTCGTCGCGCTCTACACTGTCATGCTCAACTACGGCGAACTGACCGTGTCGGCTGGCGCCGCCGGCTTCATCATCAATGTTAGCCCGATTTTCACCGCCATCATGGCGATGGCACTGCTCGGCGAGCGCTTCTCAGGCTGGGCCTGGTTCGGCACGGCCATTTCCTTCGCCGGCATCGGCATCATCGCCGTGGCCGACGGGAATGGCCTGCATTTCGACACCGGCGCGTTGCTGGTTCTTGGCTCCGCGCTGTGCTCGGCCGTCAACACGATCGTCCAGAAGCCGCTGTTTGCCCGCCATCACCCGCTGACCATTTCGGCCTCGAATATGATCCTCGGTGCTCTTTGTCTGGCGCCCTTTCTGCCAAGCGCCTTTGCGCAGGCAGCGGTCGCCAACACAGCCGGGATCGGCGCGGTGATCTTTCTCGGCATCGTGCCGAGCCTGATCGCCTATGCCGCCTGGGCAACCGCGCTGTCGCGCCTCCCGGCCGCCCGCGCTTCAAACTTCCTCTATCTGGTCTCGCCCATGTCTGCCCTGATCGGCTTCTTCTGGCTCGGCGAAGTCCCGACGCTGCTCGGCATCCTCGGCGGCGCGCTGGCGCTCGGCGGCGTCATCGTGGTGAATTTGAAACGCTAGATCAGCGGGTTGGACCGTTTTCCCGAATCAAGATGAGAGCTGCGCGGAAGTTTCGCGGTTCACGAGACAGCCGACTGTCGCTGCAATGCAGACATGACCCCGCCGGGTGGATATGGTGAGTTGCATTCACTTGGGGGGCGGGATGGTAAGGCAGTTCGTATCGGCCGTATTTTGCTTGTTGCTGGCCAGCGGTAAAGCCTGGGCGGGTTGGTATCACGTGGAGAACTATGAAGGCTCCATTGGCCCCAACCCCGTCCATCTCTCCTTGCAGACCTACACGTTCGGCAGTGGCCTCACGGTCCAGGGCAGTCTCTTCTACGACGCCAAGCAAAGTCCGATCGCGCTCTACGGCAAAGCCAACGGCGCCAGCATCTCACTTTGCGAGATTGCGGATGACAAGGACTTCCAGCGCGTCATCGTCATGGGCTCCAAAACGCCCTTCGACGTCACCGGATGCCCTTTTGCTCTCGAACTCGGCGATGGCGTCCTGACGGGGAGCTGGAACAAGGGCGCGGATACATATCCGGTCGCGTTGAAGAGGGTCGCGAACCTGGACGACATTGGCGAGGGGAAGATCGACGGAGTCGTAGAAATTCCCTTCTGGGCGCAGACGGCTCGTGACAGGTTCGCCGGTGTCTACACCAACACCAGCGCCGGCCTCTGCATGGCGAAGGTGCAGGTCATCAAAAAGCGCAGCGGGAAAGTCGTCCAGGAAATCGCCTTCAAAGATGACGACGCATGCAGTGCCGGCATGCTGATGACGTCCATCTACAGGAACGTTGAGAAGTGGGTCGAGGGAGGCAAGAACGTCATTTCCGTGAATTTTCGAGGTGGCGGCGCCGGAACCACGATCGACTACGTCTTCAACTCCAGGGCGAAGAAATACCTCAAGAAGAAATAGCTCCCTACCTCCCCCTTGTGGGGAGGTCGGACCAAGGTCCGGGTTGGGACTGCGCCCTATGCGATTACTCACCGCCGCCCGAAGAGCCGCTCGAGATCGGCGAGCTTGAGCTCGATATAGGTCGGGCGGCCGTGGTTGCAGGTGCCGGATCCCGGCGTCGCTTCCATCTGGCGCAGCAGCGCGTTCATCTCTTCGGGTTTGAGCAGGCGGCCGGAACGGACCGAGCCGTGGCAGGCCATGGTGGCCGCGATCTTGTCCAGCCGCTCCTTCAGCGTCTCGACCGTGTCATTGTCGGCGATCTCGTCGGCAAGGTCGCGCACCAGCTGCTGGACATTGGTTTCGCCCAGCATTGACGGCGTCTCTCGCACCGCCACTGCACCAGGGCCGAAGCGCTCGATGCCGAGGCCGAAGCGGGCCAGCGTTTCGGAGTGCAAAGCCAGCCGCTCGGCATCCTCCTCCGGCAGGTCGACGATCTCCGGCAACAGCAGCATCTGCGAGGGCACCGCGCGCGAATGCAGCGCATTCTTCAGCGCCTCATAGACCAGCCGCTCATGCGCCGCATGCTGGTCGACTATAACCAGCGAATCCCTGGTTTGCGCCACGATATAGTTCTCATGCACCTGCGCGCGGGCAGCACCCAGTGCTGTGCCAAGCAGCGTCTCGGCCGGTTCGGCTATGCCGGCACGCGCGTCGGCGCTCGAAAGCGGGCCGGCATCAAACGCCGCCTGGTCGTTTTCGCGGAAACCGGCGCCGTCAAATCCCATGTCCAGTGGCCGCTGCGGCGAGCGGTCGAAACCCGCAAAGCCCGACGCGCGAGTGGCCGCGTCGTAGCTGCGATGACCATTGGCCGGGCCGGCATGGGCATACGACGCAGCACCCGGCCGGAACGCTGCCATCATCCCGGCAGCCCCGCTGGTGGCAGCGCGGATGCCTGCATTGGCTAGCGCCTCGCGGATGGCGCCGACGATCAGCCCGCGCACCAGGCCTGGGTCGCGGAAGCGCACATCGGCCTTGGCCGGGTGGACGTTGACGTCGACGGTCGCCGGATCGAGCGTTAGGAACAGCACGGTGACAGCATGGCGGTCGCGCGGCAGCACATCGGCGAAGGCGCCGCGAATGGCGCCGGCGATCAGCTTGTCGCGCACCGGCCGGCCGTTGACATAGGCATATTGCTGCAGCGCGTTGGCGCGGGTGAATGACGGGATCGAGACGTGGCCGGTCAGATGCACGCCGTCGCGGCTGGCGTCGATGGCAATGGAATTGTCGGGGAACTCGGCGCCCATGACCTGGGCGACGCGGCGCAGGCTGCCTTCCGCGCTGTCGTCGGTCGCTGGCAATTCCAGCGTCGAGCGGTCGGAGCCGGCCAGCGTGAAGCGCACGGCGGGGAAGGCGATGGCGATGCGCTTGACCACATCGCTGGTCGCCGAGCTTTCCGCCCGCTCGCCTTTCATGAACTTGAGCCTTGCCGGCGTGGCGAAGAACAGGTCGCGCACCTCGACCGTGGTGCCACGGTTGGCAGCCGCTGGCCTGACAGCGGAAACCCGGCCACCTTCGATGACGATCTCGGCGGCCGCATCACCGGAGGCCGTGCGCGAGCGGATTGACAGCTGCGCCACCGAGCCGATCGACGGCAGCGCCTCGCCGCGGAAGCCGAGCGAGCGGATGTCGTGAATGTTGTCGGCAAGCTTGGAGGTGCAATGGCGCGCGATCGCCAGCGAAAGCTCCGGTTCGGGGATGCCCGAGCCGTCATCGGTGACGCGGATCAGGTTGAGCCCACCGCCGGCGGTGATGACCTCAACGCGAGTGGCGCAGGCGTCGAGCGCGTTCTCAACCAGTTCCTTCACCACGCTCGCCGGACGCTCGATGACTTCGCCGGCGGCGATCTGGTTGATCATCGTTTCGGAAAGCTGGCGAATGGGCATCGGGCACTATAGGCGGATTCGAAGGCTTAGGGGGAGGGGCAGAATTGCGCTGGCGGTGGATCAGTGACTACGCCTGCGCCGCCAGCCAATCCCTGACCTTGCGCGCATTCTCGCTCAGCTCGCGGTTCTTCGGCCAGATCACGTAAAACACGTTGCCGGTCTTGAGCACATGATCCGTCACCGGCACCAGCAGACCCGATGCCACCAGCCGCTCGACCAGATGCCGCCAGCCCAGCGCAATGCCTTGTCCTTCCATGACCGCCTGGATCACCAGCGCATAGTCGTTGATGCGAAGGCCGCGACCAACATCGCTAAGGCTGGCGCCGGCCGACTGAAACCATTCGTCCCAGTTGGCGGCCTCGCGATAGGGCTCTTCCAGATGGATGAGCCGGTGCGTGGCCAGTTCGGCGACGGTCCCCGGAAGGCCGAACTTTGCGAGATAGCTGGGGCCAGCGACCGGGAAGATCTCCTCGGCGGCCAAAGGCAGCGAGTGATAGTCCGCCCATTGCTTCGGCAGGCCGCCGCGCACGCCAAGCGGAATGCCTTCGGCGATGATGTCGAGGTCGCGGTCGGCTGTCTGAATGCGCAGGTCGATACCGGGCAGTTCGTCGCGGAACTGCTGCAGGCGGGGCATCATCCAGAACGAGCCGAAAGCCGTCGACGCCGCAACCGTCACATGGCCGCCGGTCACCTGCAGGCGAAGGTCCTCTGCCGATTTGCGGATATGCGACAAGCCCAGCGAGACATCGGCGTGGAAACGCTCGCCGGCCTCCGTCAGGATGACCTGCCGATGGCGGCGCTGGAACAACTGGGCGCCGAGCTGTTCCTCCAGCCCGCGCACCGCATAGGAGACGGCGGCCTGCGTCATGCCGAGCTCGCGCCCGGCGGCGGTGAAGCTCGATAGCCGGCCCGCCGCCTCGAAGACGATCAGGCTGCCGGCCGACGGCAGGAGGTGGCGCAGGCTTCGCATAAGCTGAGCTTATACAAGAGATCAGGATTTTCCAGCGTCACATCCATATTTCGTCTCGCTAACTTGGCTGGACAGGACGCAAGGGAGGTTCCATGAACGCACCGGCCGCTGAACTGACCGAGCAAACCCACCGCCGGGGCGGCGGTCGCCTGGGGCGCAAGGCGCTGAGGAGCGCACCCGTCACCTCGTTCCCGACCCTGGTCCGCCAGATCCCTGCCTATCAGATGGTCCCGGATGAGGCGGTGGAACTGATCCACCAGGAGTCGCTCGCCATCCTCGAAGAGGTCGGATGCGAGTTCCGCGACGACGAAGCCATCGCCATGTGGAAGGCGGCGGGTGCCGATGTCTCGGAAACACGTGTCCGCATCGATCGCGCCCTCCTGCTGGAACTGGTCTCGAAGGTTCCTTCCGAGTTCACGCTCAACGCGCGCAATCCCGAACGCACCGTGCGCGTCGGCGGCAAGAACTCGGTCTTCGTGCCGATGTATGGCGCGCCCTATGTGCGCGACCTCGACAACAACCGGCGCTACGGCACGCTTGCCGACCTCAACAATTTCCACAAGCTCGCCTACATGGCGCCGGCGCTGCATTCGTCGAGCTCGATCATCTGCGAGCCGATGGAAATCGCCGTGCCGAAACGGCATCTCCACATCATCCATTCGGCGCTGAAGCACTCCGACAAGCCGTTCATGGGCATCGTCACCTCCAAGGAGCGGGCCGAGGACACGATGGCGATGGCTGGGCTGGTCTTCGGCGACGAGTTCGTCCGCGAAAATCCGGTGCTGGTGTCGATCACCAACTGCAACTCGCCGCTGGTGTGGGATGCGACCATGCTGGACGCCATGAAAGTCTATGCCCGCCACAACCAGCCGCTGATCCTGGCGCCCTTCGCGCTGTGCGGGGCCTCGACGTCTGCCTCGGCTGTCGGGGCGGTAGCGCAGGTCAATGCCGAAGCACTGGCCGGCGTTGCTTTCACGCAGCTCATCCGCCCGGGTTCGCCGCAAATCTACGGCCAGTTCATGGTCACCGTCGACATGAAGACGGGCGCCCCGATGGGCGGCACACCTGAGGCGGCCCAGATGATGTATCTGATGGGCGCGCTGGCGCGGAAGTACAAACTGCCCTGGCGCACCTCCGGTTTCCATGTCGGGTCGAAACTCAACGACGCCCAGGCCGGCTATGAATCCAACATGCTGATGCATGCCGCCATCCTCGCCGGCGCCAACTACATCTGGCATTCCGCTGGCTGGCTCGAGGCTGGCCTGACCTGCGGCTACTCGAAATTCGCCACCGACTGCGAGCAGCTTGTCGGCTGGTACAAATATGCCGGCGGCCTGCCGTTCGACGACTTCAAGGAGGCGATGGCGGCGATCCGCGAGGTCGGGCCGCAGGGGCATTTCCTCGGCACCCAGCACACGCTCGAGCATTTCGAGTCCGCCTTCTTCATGCCATCGATCATGGACTTCAACTCCTACGAACAGTGGAAGGCTGAAGGCGCCAAGGACCACGACACGCGCGGCCGCGAGAAAGCCCGCAACATGCTTGCCGATTATGAGGAGCCGAAGCTCGACGAGGGCGTCGCCGAGGGCCTCAGGGACTTTATCGCGCAGCGCGAGGAGAGGCTGCCCGACAGCGTCAGCTGACAAGACACCAGCGTGAGTTTGATAACGGGCGAAGACCCGACGGGAACCGCAAGGGAGGAAGACATGACACTGTTCAGAAGCAATGGCGATCGCGTCCCAGCCGCCATCGAGACGATGGCGCAAGAGACGCGTGCGGGCCGCATGGACCGGCGCGAGTTTCTTGCATTGGCAAGTGCGTTCGGCGCCTCGACGGCGCTGGCCTATGGCATGATCGGCCTCGCCGCGCCGGGACAGGCCTTTGCCGAGGAGCCGAAGAAGGGCGGCACGCTGCACATATCGATGTCGGTCAAGGCGCAGAAGGATCCGCGCACCTATGACTGGGTGGAACTCGCCAACATCTCGCGCACCTGGCTGGAGCCTCTGGTTCGCTACACCAGGGAATTCACCTTCGAGCCGGTGCTGCTCGAAAGCTGGGACGTCAATGACGACGCCACCGAATACACGCTGCATGTGCGCAAAGGCATTAGCTGGAACAATGGCGACGCTTTCAATGCCGATGACGTGGTCTTCAATGTGACGCGCTGGTGCGAAAAAGGCGTCGCCGGCAATTCCATGGCCGCCCGCGTCGGTGCGCTGATCGACGCCAAGACCGGCAAGGCGAGGGACGGCGCAATCACCAAGGTCGACGACTTCTCGGTCAAACTGACGCTTGCCGAGCCCGACATCTCGCTGATCCCGAACTTCACCGACTATCCCGCACTCGTCGTCCACCGCAGTTTCGATGCCGACGGCGCCGACCCGGTCAAGAAGCCGATCGGTACAGGGCCGTTCGAACTGGTCTCCTACGATGTCGGCCAGAAGGCGGTGGTGAAGCGCCGCGAGAACGGCAAATGGTGGGGCGGCGAAGCGCCGCTCGATAGTGTCGAATTCATCGACTACGGCACCGACTTCAACGCTTCGGTCAACGCATTCGAATCCGGTGAGATCGACCTAAACTTCGAATCGCCGGCCGACTTCATCGATATCCTCGACAAGATGGGGCTGGAGAAATCGGAAGTCGCGACTGCGACCACGCTGGTTGCGCGCACCAACGTCACGCACAAGCCCTATGACGACCAGCGTGTGCGCAACGCGCTGCAGATGGCGGTCGACAACCAGGCGGTGCTGGAACTCGGCTATGCCGGGCGCGGCACCGTCGGTGAGAATCACCATGTCAGCCCGATCCATCCGGAGTATTTTGCGCTGCCCAAGAAGGCGCGAGACGCCGCCGGCGCCAAGAAGCTGATGGCCGACGCCGGCCAGGCCGACTTCGAGCACGAGCTGATCACCATCGAGGACGATTGGCAGAAGAACACCGGCGACGCGATCGCCGGCCAATTACGCGACGCCGGCATCAAGGTGAAGCGCACCGTGCTGCCGGGGTCGACCTTCTGGAACGACTGGACGAAATATCCCTACTCGATGACCATCTGGTACATGCGTCCGCTCGGCGTCCAGGTGCTGGCGCTCGGCTACCGCACCGGCGAAGCCTGGAATGAATCCGCCTATTCCAATCCGGATTTTGACGCCAAACTGAAGCAGGCGCTTTCACTGATCGACGTGGAGAAGCGGCGCGAAGTGATGAAGGATGTCGAGCAGATCCTGCAGGATTCCGGTGTTATCATTCAGCCCTTCTGGCAGAAGCTCTACAGCCACATGAACAAGAAGGTGAAGAACTACGGCGTCCACCAGACCTTCGAGATGGACCTGCAAAACGTCTGGCTGGACGGCTGAGACGGTGCACGCCAGGACTTCATGAGCCGCAAAAAAGCCGATATGCAGGATGTGTGGTATTGCGACCTTGCCGCCGAACATCCGGAGAGTCCTGCATGAAACCGATAGTGCTGGCCGCTGCCCTTTCGATTGCCTTGCCCGCCGTCGCGCTGGCCGGGCCGGCTTCGAACGCCGTGAAGTTCTTTTATGTGCCTGAAGTGAAATTCGAAGGGGACGCCAAATATCGCGACCGCTTCACCGAGCCGGTGACGAAACTCTTCGATCTCAACGACCAGGCGCAGAAGAACAGGCCCGACGAGGTCGCCTGCCTCGACTTCGATCCCGGCCTCGACGCGCAGGATTTCGACCAGAAGACGATTGCCAGGACATTGAAGCTGGCAGAGGCCGTCAACGGCGATACGGCCGAGGTGACGGCGACGTTCAGCCTTTTTGCGGAAGGCGATGAGTCCAAACGTGAAATGCTGTGGTCGCTGAAGAAAATCGACGGCAAATGGAAGGTCGCCGACATCTCCTCCAAGACCAGCAACTGGACGCTGAGCGCACTGGAGTGCATGCCGGACAAAGCTCCGGAGTGATGGCGACGCGCTGTCTCGCTTTGGCGTTGTCGACTCTAGCGATGCTGGCGGCAGGAGGGCTGAACGGTGGTGCCTTGGCTCAAGGGCTGCTCGGTCCGCCACCGGCAAATGCACCGGCCGAGACAGTGCCGGACGGCGCACAGCCTGCAAATCCACCTGGCAATGCAGTGGAGCCGGCGACACCACCCCTGGCATGGCCGCCATCCGAGCCGGCCGCGCCGGTCCTGCCGGGCTCGCCGACGGCAGTCGTCAAGCCGTTCTACGAACGTCTCGGGCTGGAGCTCGATCCGACCCAGCGCAAGAACTTCGTCGATCCAGCCAAGACCGTGCTCGACAAGAGCGATGCGCTGCGGGCGTCGGGGCAGGGCGAATGCCTCGACCCCAACATGGCGCTCGACAATGCCGATTACGACAAGCTTGCAATCGACAAGAGCCTGAAGAGCATCGAGGCCGTCAATGGTGATCAGGCCAAGGTTGTTGTCGCCTTCGTCGTCGAAGGCAATCAGCACCGGCTGGAGTGGAAGCTGAAGAAGGTCGACGGCGCCTGGAAGATATCTGACCTGCTCTCGGTGACCGGCGAATGGGCGCTGAGCCAGTATCAATGCGAATGATGGATGGTCAAAGTCGGCGATCCTTCGCGCCCCCCTCTGTCCTGCCGGACATCTCCCCCACGGGTGGGGAGATCAGCAGTTTCGCTGCCCCGCTCGTTCTGCCACGTCTGAGATTGGTGAAGACCGTTGCGCCAGCCAATCTCCCCTCAAGTGGGGCAGATGTCCGGCAGGACAGAGGGGGGCGCTGTCCAGCCGACATTAAGCGTGAGAATTCAACCCCTTCCGCGATAAGGCGCAACGCCGGTGTCGGGCAGCCAGGCGCCTTCGGGCGGCGCGCCGGTTTGCCAGAACACGTCGATCGGAATGCCGCCGCGTGGATACCAATAGCCGCCAATGCGCAACCACAGCGGTTTGGTCGCCGCCACAATGCGGCGACCGATCATCACGGTGCAGTCTTCATGGAAAGCGCCATGGTTGCGAAACGAGGTCATGAACAGTTTGAGCGACTTCGATTCCACAAGGGCGGCGTCGGGCGCGTAATCGATGACGATATGGGCGAAGTCCGGCTGGCCGGTGACCGGGCACAGCGAGGTGAATTCCGGGCAGGTGAAGCGCACGATGGCCGGCGGCCCGTCGCCGCGCTGGAACGGCACGGTCTCCAGGACCGCTGCTTCAGGGCTCTGTGGCGTCTCGACCTGGGTGCCGAGCTGGGTGAGGGTTTTGGTGTCGATCATCGCGGTTTCCTTGGGATTTTCCGCGCTCATTAGCACAGTTTGACAAAGCAGGAAGACAATGACCGCCAACGATCCGCTTCTCCAGCCCTATCAGCTCAAGCACCTGACGCTGAAGAACCGGGTGATGTCGACCAGCCATGAGCCGGCCTATTCCGAGGACGGCATGCCGAAGCAGCGCTATCGGCTCTACCACGCCGAGAAGGCCAAGGGCGGCATGGCGCTGACCATGACCGCTGGCTCGGCCATAGTCTCGCGCGACAGCCCGGCCGCCTTCGGCAATCTGCATGTCTATGACGACCGCATCGTGCCATGGCTGGCCGAACTGGCGGACGCCTGCCACGAACATGACTGCAAGGTGATGATCCAGATCACCCATCTCGGCCGCCGCACCGGCTGGAACAAGGCCGACTGGCTGCCGGTGCTGTCGGCCTCGCCGGTGCGCGAGCCTGCGCACCGCGCCTTTCCCAAAACAATCGAGGACTGGGACATCGAGCGCATCGTCGCCGACTATGCGTCCGCCGCGCAGCGCTGCCAGGCCGCCGGCCTCGACGGCATCGAGTTCGAATCCTACGGCCACCTGATGGACGGCTTCTGGTCGCCGGCCACCAACCAGCGCGACGACGAGTTCGGCGGTTCGCTCGACAACCGGCTGCGCTTCACCGACATGGTGCTGGATGCGGTGCGGGCGGCGGTCGGCGAAAAATTCGTCGTCGGCATCCGCATGGTCGCCGACGAGGATTTTGAGAAAGGCCTGTCTAAGGAAGAAGGCATCGAGATCGCCAGGCGGCTCGCCGGCTCCGGCAAGGTCGATTTCCTCAACATCATACGCGGCTCGATCGAGACCGACGCAGCGCTCACCAAGGTCATCCCGGTGACCGGCATGCGCTCGTCGCCGCATCTCGACTTCGCCGGTGAGGTGAGGGCGGCGACGAAATTCCCGACCTTCCATGCGGCGCGGATTTCCGATGTCGCCACCGCGCGCCATGCCATCGCCACCGGCAAGCTCGACATGGTCGGCATGACCCGCGCCCATATCGCCGATCCGCACATCATCAAGAAGGTCATGGAAGGCCGCGAGCACGAAATCCGCCCTTGCGTCGGCGCCACCTATTGCCTCGACCGCATCTATGAAGGCGGCGAGGCGCTGTGCGTCCACAATGCGGCGACCGGTCGCGAGGCCGAAATTCCGCACATCATTGTCAAGACAGAAGGACCCAAGCGGAAAGTCGTCGTCGTTGGCGCAGGCGCCGGCGGACTGGAGGCAGCCCGCGTCATGGCAGAACGCGGCCATGACGTCACGGTGCTCGAAGCCTCCGGTCAGGCCGGCGGTCAGGTTCGGCTGGCGACGCAGAACCCGCGCCGCAAGGAGCTGATCGGCATCATAGACTGGCGTCTGGCCGAACTCGACCGGCTCGGCGTCGAGATCCGCTACGATACATGGGCCGAGCAGGGCGATGTGCTGGCGTTGGAGCCCGACGTGGTGGTGATTGCGACAGGTGGCCTGCCGCAAAACCCGCCGCTGACATCAGGCGATAATCTCGTGACCTCGAGCTGGGACATCATGGCCGGCAGCGTCAAGCCGGCCGAAAATGTGCTGCTTTTTGACGACAATGGCGGCCACCAGGGCATGGGCGCGGCGGAGCTGATCGCCAATGCCGGGTCAAAGCTGGAACTGGTTTCGCCGGAACGTTTCTTCGCCCCCGAAATGGGCGGCATGAACCACGTTCCCTATATGCGTGCATTCCAGGAAAAGGGCGTCACCATCACCATCAACACCAGGTTGCGCTCGGTGCGGCGCGAGGGCAACCAACTGGTCGCCGAATTGGCCTCCGACTTTGCCGATGGCTGGCGCGGCGAAAGGCGGGTCGACCAGGTGGTGGTCGAGCATGGCACGGCCCCACTCGACGATCTCTATCTCGCGCTGAAGCCGCTGTCGAAGAATGGCGGCGCGGTCGACTACGAACGGCTGGTCGGCGGTGGCGATATCTTCCCCTCACGCAATCCCGAAGGCGGCTTCGTGCTGTTGCGCATCGGCGATGCGGTCGCCTCACGCAACATCCACGCCGCCATTTATGACGGCATCAGGTTCGGCTTGCGGATCTAAATCCGTTCCGCCCGATGGGTGGCGCGCAGCCAAACCTCTGTGCGGAGAGCCACCTTGCACATCCGTCCGAGCTGCGCGCCGCGTACGCCACCGGCGGGAGCCAGGCGACGCACGATGCGGAATGCTTCAACCGGGCGATAACGCGACAGGGCTCAAATCATCCTGGCGGTCGCCATGCAAAGGACGGTGAGCACCAGCAGCCAGGCGGCGATGCGCTCGCCGCCAGCCATTTTGGCGCGCAAAGCCCTCTCCGTGGCGGCGTCCGCGCCGGCAAGCAGCCGGCTGGTCTTGCGAACCACGACGCCGAGAACGCCGGCAGCCGCGAAGGCGGCCAGGATGCCCAGCGCCAAGACCATTTCCATCGAGCCGAAATAGGCGCCGTGGAAGAAATACCAGAGCAGTGCGCCGGTCACGAACACCACGCCTGCCGAGCCCATTTGCGGCACGATGAAGCGCTCCGCCTTGATCTCGGGATCGCGGGCAAGCGTGATCGTGGTGCCGGCCCAGAACACGCCGGCCATGACATGAAGGCCGATAATGACGATGTAGACATATTGCATGACCGTTTTCCTCGTTGCCCGCCGCCTGTCCCTCGGGTCCTGCCGAATGCAGGACAATACGCCTGGTAGATCGACAGGCATGATAGTTAGGTATCGAATGATTCGATGTCAATTAATAATGCCGCGTTCCCTCGCTCGGTGCCTTGTTCTACTGTCGGCTCATGACTCCCTTTGACCGCCCGCCCGTCGGCATGAATCTCGCGCGTACATCCAAGCTGGTGGCGCAGGCATTTGACGCCGCTTTGGTCGAGGCTGGCGGCACGCTTCCGGTGTGGGTGACCTTGCTTTCGGTCAAGTCGAGCGAGCTTGCCAATCAACGCGAGCTTGCCGGCATGATCGGGATCCAGGGCGCCACGCTGACCCACCATCTCAACGCCATGGAAGCGCAAGGCCTGCTGACGCGCCGCCGCGATCCCGACAACCGCCGGGTTCATCAGGTCGAGTTGACGCAAGCCGGCGAAGTGATGTTCCTGAAACTGCGCGCGGCGGCTCTCATCTTCGACAAGCGGCTGCGCGAAGGATTGCCGGACGACAGGCTGGCCGAGTTCGCCGAGGTGCTGGCAGCACTTCGGGCAAATGTCGCGCCGGCCAAATGACCGGCACCGGCGTGGCAAAAGTCTAGGCTAAATTGCCCTGCAGCACCTTAAGCTTGGCTTTCTTCGGCCTGCGCGCCAGCAGCCATTCGCGCGCCTTGTCCTGCGGCATCGGGAAGGCGATGGAATAGCCCTGCACCTGGTCGCAGCCGATCGCCATCAGCGAATCGAGCTCGGCTTCGGTTTCCGCCCCCTCGGCGACGATCGAGATGCCTAGGCCGCGGGCCAGTTCGGTGATGGCGCGCACGATCTTGCTGTTGTCGCCATTCTCGTTGATGTTCTGGACGAAGCGGCGGTCGATCTTCAGCCGGTCGATCTCGTTCGGGTTGACATGGCTGAGCGAGGCATAGCCGGTGCCGAAATCGTCGAGTTCGAGATGGACACCGGCGGCGCGGATGTGCCTCAGCTTGGCTGCGATGCCGGTCTTCTCGTCGTCGAGAATGACGGATTCGACGATCTCCAGCGACAGTTTCTGGGGCGCCAGGCCGGCCTTTTCCAGCGTCGCGAACAGGAAGCGGTCGAAATCGGGCTCGCGCAGCTCGGTGCCCGACACGTTGACGGCAAGCCGCCCGAACTCGATCCCGGCGCGATCCCATTCGGCTGCCTGCTCGATCGCCTTGGCAAAGACGATGCGGCCGATCCCGGGCATGAAGCCGCATTTTTCGGCGACGGGAATGAATTCGCCTGGCGAGATCATGCCGCGCTCGGCATGTTTCCACCGCACCAGCGCCTCGATGCCGCTGATGGCGCCATTGGTCAGCGACACCTGCGGCTGGAAATAGACCTGGAAGGCACTCTCCGCAATGGCGACCTTGATGTCGTGCTCGAGCTGCTTGCGGTAATCGAGTTCGCGCCTGAGTTCCTCTGAGAAGAACGAGAAGCTGCCGCCGCCAAGCTTCTTGGCGGAATAGAGCGCGAGGTCGGCGTGGACGAGCAGATCCGCCGCATTGTCGGCGTCGATGGGATAGACGGCAATGCCGGCGCTGGCGCCCGGAAGGATGGTCGTGCCCTGGAACATGATCGGCTCGTTGATCTGCTCGAGGATGCGCCTGGCCAGCATGTTGATGTCCTCGGTGCCACCGGCGCCATTGAGGATCATCACGAATTCGTCGCCGCCGAGCCGGGCGCAGAGATCCGACGCGCGGCAGGAATCGAGCATGCGCTGCGCCGTGACGACGAGCACATAGTCGCCGGCGGCGTGACCGAGTGTGTCGTTGATCTGCTTGAACCGGTCGAGGTCGAGCTGGATCACCGCCAGCCTTTCGCGCCGGCGATGCGCGCCCTTGATCAGCGTTTCGAAATGATCGGTCAGGAAGGTGCGGTTGTGCAGGCCGGTCAGCCCGTCATGCACGGCGATGAAAGCCATGGAGTTGCGGGCATCAACAAGCTCATGCGTCTTGCGCAGGATAGCCTTCGACATCGGCCGGAAGATGAAAAGCGCGACCAGCACGATGACACCGATGGTGGCGTAGAACAGGGTGCGGTGAAGATCGAGCAGCTTCTCCGACCGTTCGTCGGCAAAGGCGTTGATGCGCTGGCCAAGTGCGGCATAGCCCGACAGCGTCGCGTTGGCGACGGAGGCGTCGAGGTTGACGCGCTCGCCGCCGCCCTTGTAGGCGCCGTTGTTTCTGAGCTGGGTTTCAAAGGACGAGATCAGCCTTTGGCCATTGGCGACAAGCCCGACCGAGAAATAGTCGAGGTGGAACGGCTTGGCGTACAGCACGCTCTCGATCGATCTTGGATCCGACCGGGCTGGCGACAGCGGGTCGGCCCCCGTCTCCTCCAGCAGGAGATCGTAATTCGTCTCGAACTCGGTGGTTGCCTGCTTGAGTGCCGCGACCAGGGCTGTCTGTTTGTCGCGTGAAGCAGAACCGGTGGCGCTGGCCAGGAAGACGATGCGCTGCGACAACGCCTTCTGGGTGCCGACGATATCGAGCAGCGTGTGGTTGTGCTGTTGCGCCGCCATCATTTGCTGCAGCAGGATGAAGGACGCCATGACCATGGCTGCGATGATCAATAGAGCCAGCCAGTAGCCGGTCTTGATCAGCAGGATGAGCTTGCCCGAGATGGTTTGCGCCGGCTGCTGCGACATATTCTAGGTGACCCTCGGTCGAACGGAGTTCTGCCACGGATTCATGACAAGAACACCATTGACTTGAAAGGGTTAACAGGTCCGAAAACCTGCGGAACTGTTGCTTCAACAGTAATCGAAAGCTGGCGGAATGGTTATCAGGGTGTTCACGGGTGACGTGAAACTTGATGGCATTGTTCCGCAGCCGTGCCCCCCGGGCGCGCAAACGATGGCCGTCCGGCTTCGCTCCTCGCCACCGAAGCCGTCGCTTTTGCGATGGATTTTTGGCCCGCGTAGCGCGACAGTCCGCTGCAAACCGAACAAGGCCGAACCATGACCACAGCATTCCTTTCCCACATCGACAGCGAGCTTGCCGGGCTGAAATCCGCCGGGCTCTATAAATCCGAGCGGGTGATCACCTCGACCCAGTCGGCTGAGATCGAGG
>NZ_JBSPKY010000039.1:0-29285 GCF_053848025.1 Mesorhizobium sp. 128a
CAAGGCAATCCGAAACCTGCTGCAGAGCCGCATCGTCGCCGATACGCTCATAGAGGGGCGTGCTGCCCACGACATCAGCTAAGAGCACTGCGGCTAGACGTCTTTCCTGATCCATCGATCTCGTATCCGCACCGAGAACGCAGCGTGTATAACACACCAAAGTTGCCTTTAACTTATCTAATTGCGCGCTTGGGGGGCCGGGGCGGTGCTTCGGCGTGATCGTCTCGGACGGACAGGCGTCTGCCTTCACTCATCTCGCCAATCACGCGCTTTTCCCATCGGATCTGCACTAGGGCACCGGAAGCGGATCGTGTGCGCCTGCTTTCGGGTCGGATGCGCTCATCCATTCGCGGCTTTTGCACGGTTGGCAACGGGCCTTATCCCGCACGTCGTCTATTGTGACGTTTCCGATCACTTCGCGCACCTTGATGGGCTTGTCGTAGCGCGTGACGTTGCAGCGCGCGCAGCGGGTGCCCGCCACCTGCCCGGCGTCATGGGCATGCGTCAGGGTCCAGGCGGCTCCCCTCGGACACTTGGCGGTTGCTCGGGCATGCATCCGATGGCTTGACTCTTTGTTCTCATTTCGTTCCCTGTTGCCCACGAGCGACAAGATCAGGTTGCCAAAGCCGGAATGCGCCGCGCCGCCCGGTGTGCAGCATCATCTATGCGAGCACGACGGCTGCAGAAAGGATGCCGGATGGGGCATCGCCAAGCCGAAGCAGGAGCCACACTGGTTCTGTTTTGAGCATCGGGCCGCGGGCGAGAAATTCCTCTAGGAGCAACCGATGTCCCGCCACCAAGTCGTGCACGAACTGGAAAGCACCGCTGACCATATCGCCGACGCGTCGCGGGCGATCTGCAGGTGATGCTGCGCCGGCCCGCGCTAACACTTAGGAACGTAGCCGGCCTCAACCTCGACCCACAAACTGACGGGGCACTGACAAGCTTGGCTTCACCGCCTATCGACGCTGAACCTTGCCTGTCTCAGCGACAATTTTGGGGTTGGAGCCAATCGCTATCGTGTAGCTGAAGTTTGCCACCCCTTTTGCCTGCTTGTGTCTCGGCAGGCTGCGCACAATCCAGTCGTAGGTGCCCGACACCATGCACCGATCATTAGCGCAAGTGACCATGAGGCTGCTGTCGCGGACGTTGTAACCCCGCTCAGGCCATCGCTGGAAATAGATTCTCTTGTCCTCGATGATCGCATTCAGGTCCGTCAGTTTGCCGTAGTAGTCCACGGTTGGCGCGTAGGACGTCTGAACTTGAGCCAAAGCCATCTCCGCGTCGTCGCCATGGTGTTCTATCAGTCCCTTGATGAAGGCAATGGCAGCGCTCTCAAGCTGCTGCTTGGCGCTGACGTCGGGTACGGGCGAGGGATCGGCCCTAGTCGCTACCTGTGAGGTATCCACTGATGATTGCGTCACGGCGACATTGGTCACTCGCAACTCGGCCATTTCGCTGGCCGAAAGGTACCTCATGTCGGACTTGTCGTAGCTCAATGCCAATTCCATGAGCTTGGGGTCCACTCCCATCTCGCTCATGTATGACATGATCTGTGCTGTTCCGGCCTGAACACGAGCCACCGCTTCATCGGTGGACATTCCGCTATCCGGTGCAAAAGATGAGCGATGAACGCCAATGGAGCCTGGGTCGGCAACGCGACGAACCCCACCGATGAAGGCCAGTGAACAGGCCGAAACGCACTGCAATTGGCGAACTTGAAGCGTATCCAACCCAGCTGCGCGGATCATACGTCCCAACTGAATTGCGCTGCCGACATTGCCGCCAGCGGAGTTGAATACAATTACCCTAGCTCCGCTGCTCACGACAGCGTTGGTGAAGGCAGTCAGAGGCTCACTGTCGCCGAACTCACCGGAAACAACGAGGAGCGGCGGCTGCCCCGAAGATGAAACGGGCGTGAACTCTAGAGCCTCAACCTGAGTTGTTGCTGCTGCGACAATTGACCCAACTGCCAGAACTAGAGAAACTGCACGCACAACCTGACATAGCCCCAACCTAGCTCCCGAAAGTAAGAACCTGTTAGCGGGCTATTTCAAGAGCCCAATTTGACATGGAACTGCTCGCTATCTCTGCAATGGGACGCGGATCGCCTTCAACCGCGCGCTTATTGCTTCTGCAGCCGCCTTCGGAGAATTGTTGCCCCTGAGGGCCATATCGACTTCCTCTCTGATAGTCGAGGTGAATTCATCGTATTTCGGGCCGAGGAAGCGCGAAGGCCGTATGATGGCGTTTGTCGCTGCCGTGTACATATCCGGGAATATCGCATTCGACTTCAGCACGGCAGGGTCACTATAGAGCGCCCCAAAGGCTGGTGCGTAGCCACCTTGGATGGCCCGTTCTTTTTGAACCTCGATGCCGGCGAGAAACATCACTAGCGAGACAGCCTTCTTACGATGCAGAGAATATTTCGATACTGCCAGTTGCCAACCGCCAAGAACACCCGTGCGATTGCCCAAATTTCCGCCGCGCGGAAGCGAGGTTACGCCAACCTTCCCTCGGAGTTTGCTTGATTTTTCTTCAGCAAGGTACAGCACGTACGGCCAGTTGCGCATGAAGGCGACATTGCCATTCTGGAATTCTTGTCGCGCCGCCTCCTCGCTCAAACCCAAAACCCTTTTCGGAGCAATCTTTCCGATCCAGCCGGTCATCGTCTCCAGAGCTTGCTTGGTCGCGGCGGTATCTATGGAGAGACCACCGTTCCCATCATTTTTCACCTCACCGCCATAGGCATTTATCATTTCGAGCGCGAAGCACGTTAGCCCTTCCGCAGCGAGGCCGTTGAAAAGGAAGCCTTGAAATTTCTTGACGCCGCGCGCCCGCTCGCCCCTCTGGATTTTGGCTGCACTCTCAGCTAGCTCCTCCCAAGTCTGAGGCGGATTGAGGCCATACTTCGCCAGCAAGTCTCTTCTATAAAAAAGCAAACCGGAATCGACGAACCAAGGCATAGCGACGAGACGGTCGTTCACAACTGCGGCGTCAAGCGCATTCGGCAAGATCTCCTTCTCTACGCCATTTGAGTAGGCGTAGAGGTTGACTAAATAGTCCGAGAGCATGCCAGACCATGTTACGTCGATCTGAACTATGTCCAGATCAGTTGACTGCTGTTCGAAGCTCTTTCGATAAAGGCTGAGTCGGTCGTCCATTGACCCTGGTGCTGGGATTACCTTCACCTTGTTGCCAGTGCTTCGGGACCACGTCGCGACTTCCCGTTCACAAAATGTCAGCTCTACCCCGGGTGTTCCGCACGAAATGGTGACTGGACTGTTGTCAATAGTGTCCGCTGCGCTTTCATCGTCCACGCGCATCGCGTCTGAAACCACGAGTGCTCGTTGTAGTTCGGCCAATCTGACATGCGCCGCCGCCGACCATGGACTTCTTGGGAACTGCTGAGTGAAATGCGCGAGACTCGTCTGATCGGCAGCGATCCCTAATGAGTCCCACGCGGCATCGTCTGGCAGGGCAACCCCTTGCTTTGTCGCGGCAGCGATGACCGCCAGTTTCGGAAGTGTCCCGTAGAGAGCAGGTTGCTGAAGTCCACCCGTCGCGACAATGACTTCGTTCCGCGTGCGATTGAAAGAAGAGTCGAGATCGAGGCCGGGCTCGCGAAGAGACTTCACCAGCGAGGTGACAAACGGGCTGTTAGCAAACTGCCCACCTTCGCGGGCAAGCTGCCCTGCCTTCGCCGACAACATGACTGCAACGTCACCTGCTTGCTTGGGGGGCGCCAGGCCGCCAGCGTTGCGGTGGTCGCCAGCCTTCCGAGCCATCAAGAACGGACTGTCGCGAGATGCGTCGACAATAACAAGACGCACCTTTGTGGCCTTAGCTGTCGCTGCAGTCAGCTGGCTTAGCGAAATTGCTTCTTTTTCGACGTCCGTGTCCGTTAGGAGGCGCGTGTCCACGGGTAACATGAAGTCGTCACCGTTAACTTCGATCCCGTGTCCGGCGTAATATATAACTGCCCAGTCGGCGTGATCGGCAAGTTCCTCGAACGTTCTGATCCGCGACAAAAACCGATCTCTGGGCAGATCGGCTTCGAGCAGGACGTTAGAAAAGCCAAGTTCGGAGAATGCAGCCGCAACTGCCCTGGAATCGCGTTCAGGATCGACCAGCGGCCCCGCGGAGGCGTAGCGTGAATTACCGATAACCAACGCCACGCGTTGCTCAGAAGCTGACCCAGCCACCTTCGCGAATGCACAGTTCGGCGGGGAACCGAAACCGCACACAAAGGCAAGCATTAGAAATGTCATCAAAATGAAGCGACGGATCACCGTACTGACCTCGCATCAGCTCACAATCAACATTGTAGCGCGTTACGCGGACGCACGGAAGCCCTTTCATCTCGGCGATCGTCGCTCACTACCCGCCCCTTGCACGTTTGACTAGCCAACTACCGCTAATCTCACATATAGAACCACCATAGCAACAGCACCGACTCGTGGTCTTCAACATCTTTCAGGCGCGACGTGCGTTGTTCTGGAGGCGTCTGTCACTGTGAGATTTCGCGATCGGTTGCCGATCAAATCATCCGAAGCGGCGACGGCTCCACTGGTCCAGCCGCTCCTGAAGTTTCTGCTTCTCGCTGTCCGAGAGTATTGCATTGACCTGGTTGAGCCTCTTCTGCGCCTCCTCATTGCCTTCGCGAGACGACAGCGTGAACCAGAACGCCGCCTCCGTCAGGTTCTTCTCTGTCCCTTCGCCGGACAGATTTAGAAAACCCAGATTTATGTAAGCTGCCTGGCTGCCAAGATGGGCGGCCTGAGTGTAATACTGGTATGCGCGCCTAGCATCTTTTCGTGTACCCACACCGTCCTTGAGACAATTGGCGTAGTTCACCAAGGATGGCGCGTCGCCAAGATTCGCCCCCTTGCCGAACTCTGCAAAGGCGCGATCAGGATCTCTTCCCACGCCCCAGCCATTCAGATAGAGCAATCCGAGCTTGTCATATGCCGTGGCCCAATTCTGCGCTGCGGCCTTTTCGAACCAGAAGCGAGCTTTTTGATAGTCCTTAGCGACGCCATCGCCCCGCATATACATGAAACCTACATTTGACTGATCTTCCGGATGTCCGCGCTCCGCCGCGTAGAGGTATAGATCGAACGCCTTTTCTAGGTTCTGCTCGACACCAAGCCCCTTGCGGTAAAGGTTGCCCATATTGTGAAAGGCGCCGATGTAGTTGGCCTTCATCGCCTCCGCGTTCAGCACTGCGGCCTCCTCACCGCGGCCTGCCTTGTCCAGCGCACGCGCAAGCTCCACCTTGAAGCGCATGTTGCCGGGCTCGGTGGCAACCGCCTTCTCGCAGGCCGGGATGGCAATCTGTGGGTCAAGATTGGCATAGTCCACGCTCGGGCCGACACGCTCGGGATCGGAAGGATGGCCGGCAGAAAGATCGCATGCATTCGGCTCCTCTGCGACAGGCTTGTCCTCTTCCGGATAGAGGATGACGCTCTGCTGCAGCGCCGTGGTCTCCCAAGGGATCTGATTGCCCCCACTCGATACCACAACGCGGGCCCTGGTCATCTTGAGCACTGTATCCAAACCCTTGCCCCGCGCTTTGAAAGCGGCGGCAAGCGCGCTGGCGTAGTTGCCAGTCTTGGTCGCTACCGAGCCAGGCGCGGCGGAATACGCCAACAGAGTACCGGATGGCAAGCTTGTGACACGTGCAAGGCCGTCGCTGATCGAGTCTGCGTCCGCAATCTTGCCGCCGGCCAAAGGGTTCTTTTCAGCTGCATCGATGATGACGATCGTGGACGCCGAAGGCCTCCCGCCCAAATCATCGAGCAATTGCTCCAGCGCAATGCCGGCGGTCAGTAGATCGGCCGCTCTTGCCAGTTTCAGATCGACCGGCGCCAAATAGTTCTTCTGGTCGAACTGCAGGGCGTGACCGGCATAGTAGACAAGCAGCGTCGCGCCCTTCCCAAGTCGAGCCTTGGTCGCGGAGATCGCCTGTGCCATGTCCGCTTTTGTGACATTGGATACCATTTCGACCTCGAAGCCGATGACCTTCAAGGCATCGACGATTGTCTTTGCGTCGCTCGCTGCATCCTTGTCTACAGGCAGCGCGGCATAGGTCGTGTTGGCGATGACGAGCGCTGCGCTCTTGGCCTGTTGCGCATGGGCAAGTTGCGTCGGCATGGCAGCAAGCATGAACGCGGCGACCATGATGGATCCCCAAGGCGAGCGAAACGCGTAAATCGCCGGATGAATCCCGAGAAAAAGATCGCCGATCCAAAACAATCGCGGAACCTTCAGTTCCTCTCCTCGACGCAGCTGCCTGCATGCCTCAATAGGCCGAGCTTCCGACACGGTCGGCGGTGTGCGCCCCGGATTTATTGATAGCTACCTTATAGCAGCGACCATCTCGAGCTGCATAGCCAGGATCGCAAAGGACCGGCTTTCCCGCAGAGGTCTGACAGCCGCTGAGCGTGATCGAACCAGAAACCAGAGCCGCGACTGAAGCGAGCTTTGCAATCAAAAATCTTGCCATCGGCGTCCCCTCATCTCAGACGGCCGTGAGCGCTCCACGCACTACGAAACACTCCGAGATAGTCACCTATCGCTGTCACCCCAGAAGACCGCATATCATGTCCGCAGTCAAGATATCATGTTCGCAATTGAGAGAGAAAGACATGGCGGGAATCCTGCCGTCGCGTTCTTTTGTTCGGAGCGCCCCGTTAGCGCCAAGATTAACTCCGTCATAATTTACAATTCGGTCAAATTCGCGAAGATAACCTCGATATTGGTGAGAACACAAACAAAGCGAATCCTGAAATGATGTTTCTCGGCCCCGGCGGCGTTAACCGAATACGGCAGCGCCTCCAGCACGATGGATGGGCTCGCCAAGTGGCTGATCACCTGCTGGCCGAAGCGAACCAGATGCTGGACCTTCTGCCGGTCCGCCATACGCTCGATGAGCGCAAAGTGCTGCTCGACGTGGCGCGGCAGCTGGCCAAGCGAGTGCAGACACTTGGCGTCGCCTGGTTCGTCACTGGCGATGCAAGATATCGGACGCGGCTCGCCGATGAGCTTGTCGCTGCGGCGATGTTCCCGGATTGGAACCGGACACATTTCATCGACACAGCGGAGATCATGGCTGCCGTCGGCATGGGGCGAGATTGGATTGTTTCGTTTCTCGGAACGGACCAGCGCAGCGCCATCGACGCGGCGTTGATGAAATTTGGCCTAGTCCCGGCTCGAGAGTCTCTTCTTCTCCCCTCTGCCTGGGTCCGCTCCGCGAACAACTGGACCATCGTTTGTTCGGCAGGGTCGATCATCGCAGCCCTGGCGTTGCGGCGTTCGCAACCCGTCCTTTCACAACAGGTTATCGACATGGCCGTGGCCACACTCTCGCGCGGCCTCGACACATATAGTCCCGATGGCGGGTACAACGAAGGTCCGACATATTGGACCTATGCGACGGATTATGCGGCTTTGGCTGTGGCAGCGCTTGAGGAGGCCAAGACGCTCGGCTTTCACTCGCCAGACTCATTCGCCTCGACTTGGCGCTTCGGCATGGCAATGACAGCGCCGTCGGGCATGTTCTTCGACTATGGCGACAACGTCGCGATTCCGGATCGCTGCCATGCCTTGGGTTGGCTGGCCAATCGAGTCCGCGATCCTGAAGCGGCTGCATGGCAGCAGGAAGCTCCCGGCCCTCCTCGCCCTTTCGATCTTGTTTGGCGCGCCGACCCACCTGCGAAGCCGACAACGCGCAGGCAGAGTGCCGAAAGCTTTATTAAGGCCGGAGTCACCGTCATCCGAAGTGGAGATCTCTACGTCGCGCTCAAAGGTGGAGCGAACAACATCAACCATGCTCATTTGGATCTCGGCAGCTTTATCCTCGAGGTCGACGGCCGGCGGTTTGTCAGCGATCTTGGCCGCGACGACTACACCCTGCCAGGCTATTTCTCGCCTAATGCCCGTTTCGGTTACTTTCGAACGACCACGGCTGCTCACAACACGCTAGTGTTCGAAGACAACAACCAAGCCGCCGCGGGGCATGCCATTTTCCTCGGATCCTGCTCCGGAATTGAGGACTTCTCAGCGGCATATCGGATTGAGGATCCCGACGCGCCGTGTCATTTTGTTCGCGCCGTTGCCGTGCTGCCTGGGCGTGGCGTCGCAATCGCTGACCGAATTCTTCCCCGAGGGGACACGCCTGTTGCAGCGGATTGGCGCATCAACACCCTCGCGCAGGTCGAACTTAACGGCCCGAGCGCAACGTTGACGCTTGGAAACAAATCGGTCGTCTTGCGGGTCACTGGCCTAAAGGGGGCGGACTTAGCCGCAGAGCGCGTCGCGACCCAGCCGCGGGAAAGCGACAACGATGCATTCACCCGGGTGCTTTGTCGATTCCGTGTCGGAGGCGAACCCGCCCAGCTGAATGCTCTCTTTGCGGCGAACCCATCCGATGAAAATGACGTGGCGCATGTCGGAAGGCGGCTCCAAGACTGGCTTGCTTCGTTGAACCCGTGAAATCCGCGTCGCAACACCAGCGTTTGACAGTCTGAAGCTCGCATTGGTACGCTAACTCAGCGGACAGTCGCCAGTCTTTCGGTCGCGAGAACAACCAATGCAAAAACTCTTCTCGATGCTGCGCCAGTTCTCCAAGCCGAGGGGCAAGACACTGGCTGACGACGAACCTTACATCTACCGGTCGAGAGGTCTTCTCGACACGGTGCTGGTTGTCGTTATTGGCGTTGAGGCAAAGCTTGTCCCGGAGATCATCGAAACAATCAAAAAGAAATTCCCGAAGGCCGACAAGCTCGTCTTTTTGACTGACGACAGCGACTTCACCGCGTTTCGCGAACAAGCCGTTGCGTTTGAATATATGCCACCCCTCGTCGAACAACGCGTCCATGCCGCTGACATGCCCTGGCAGTCTTATCTGCGGGAACGATGGGGCCTGCTTCTCGCGAAGTGGAAGCCGCGGCTGATCCTGTCCTACGGCATGAATATTGACGCGTTTCTCGCAGCTGCGCCTACGAGCATCCCGCCGCAGACAGCAGCTGCGCCTACGAGCATCCCGCCGCAGACATAGGCTTCCTCATGATGAAGCTCGACGTCGTCTTCATTGCAGATGTGCGCTTTGAAGGCGGCACGTCGACTGCGCTTGCACTGGAAATCAGGGAGGGAAGGCGCGCCGGCCTGAAGATCGGCCTGCTGGCGGTCAAGGGCCCGCTGCTCGGCCACCCCTTTCCCATGCACCCCGACCTCAGGTCTTTGATCGACAGCGGGGGGGTCGAGCGCATCGACCCCGAGTCCAAAGTCGAAGCCGATCTCGTCCTGCTTCATCATCCGACGATTGTCAGCAATCGTTTTACCAGTCGCCTGCGTATCGCCACACAGAAACTAGTCGTCGTACTGCACCATCCGGTATTCGATCGCGCCGGCAAGATTCAGTACGATCTCGATCGGGTCGTCGCCAACTGCTGCGCAGCGTTCGACACCGATGTCATGCTCGCGCCCGTCAGCCAGATCGTGCGGCATTCGCTGCCGCGCAGCCTGCCGAAGGGCTCGACCGTCATTGAGCAAGACTGGATCAACCTGATTCACATGGCCGACTGGCCACCGCGCCCGCCGCGCGCCCCGTCGACGCCCGTCGTCATCGGACGTCACGCCCGGCCGGACAAACAGAAATGGCCGGACAATGTTGCCGACGCCATCTGCGCCTATCCCCCGGATGGCAGCGCCTATCGGATCCGCATACTGGGCGGGGGCCCGTTCCTAGAGGAAATGTATGGCCCGCCGCCCCCCAACTGGGAGATACTGCCTTTCTCATATGACGGCGTCGCCGAGTTCCTGCACGGACTGGATTTTTATGTCTATTTTCACAGCGCCGCATGGTCGGAGGCGTTCGGTCGGACCATACTCGAGGCGCTCGCCGTCGGACTGGTCGTGATCCTGCCCGCGCATTTCTGCAAGCTGTTCGGAGATGCTGCCGTCTATGCAAAGCCGTGCGAGGTCAAGGCCACCATCGCTCGCTTCGTAGACGAAACCGCACTTTATGTCGAACAGTCGGAAAAGGCGCGGAAGTTCGTCGCAGACCATCACCGGTCGGAATTGTTTGCTCGAAGGCTGAACGAGTTGTTCGGCATTCCGACGCAGAAACAGGGATTGAAGGGCTCTAATGCCCTGATGTCGGCCTTGCCCGTGCGTTCCGTGCTGTTTGCTTCTACCAACGGCATTGGGATAGGCCATCTGGCCCAACAGATGGCGATCGCCCAACGGCTGACGCCGGATCTCAAGGCCGTCTTCGCAACCATGTCCTATGCTATGAAACTTGCGACGGACGCTGGATACCATGCGCACTTCCTACCACACCATCAAGGTATAGGTGCTGATCCTCAGGACTGGAACCTCGTGCTAGCCGAGGAGCTCTTCGACCTTTTTACGCATCTGCGACCGCGAGTCTTCGCCTACGACGCATCCGCCGTATTCGGCGGCGTCATATCAGCGCTAGCAACGCATCCGAACATCTATTCGGTATGGGTGCGCCGACCGATGTGGCGCGAAATCCACCGTGGGTTTCTGGAGTGTGCCCGCAGCTTCGATGCCGTCATCGAGCCAGGCGAACTGGCGGACGATTTCGACCATGGCCCGACGAGGGCAATGAAGGAATGGGCCTATATTGTCCCGCCGGTACTGCTGCTCGCGCCGGACGAGCGGCTTGAACGAGCGGCAGCGCGACGATTCCTCAACCTTCCCGATGACGCAACGGTGGTTGCACTGCAGCTAGGGTCGGGCACGAATTTCGACATGCGACCGGTCCGCGAGGCAGTGGTAGGCGCCGTTCTGGCGCGGCCGGACACGATCATCCTCGATTTGCGATCACCGATCCGTGCTGACTTCACGCCTGACCCGCCGCGCGATCCGCGTCACCGCATCATCGAGCTTTTCCCGTCGTTCCGCTATAGCCGGGCGTTCGACGCTGCGGTCGCGGCTCCCGGCTACAACACCTTCCACGAGAACATTCTAGGCTTGGTCCCTTCGCTCTTTGTCCCTAACGAGGCTAACAACATGGACTTGCAGCTGAGCCGCGCTCGCTGGGCAGAATTGTCCGGCATGGCTTTGCTGTTGCGCGGGGATTTCGATTTGTCGCGAACGGGCGACCTCGTCACGCAACTGCTGGATCCCATAGAACGTGCAGCAATGGTGACGCGCTGCCGCAAGCTCGAATGGAGGAACGGCGCGGATGACATAGCCCGCTTTATCGAGGACCATGCGAGGATTGTGCGGACGGACTGGGACGTCTCGAGACACAGCTGACCGCAAACCACAGACGCATTGCTGGGGTTTTCTAGAAGCCTTTTGCGCGACTTTGGGAGACTTACGATCACGGAAAAGCGAACCATTTACTTTTTGTCTTCCAATGGCGTCGGTCTTGGTCACCTTACGCGACAGCTAGCTGTCTCGCAGCGTATGGGTCCGCACTGGCGACCGCTTTTCCTGACCATGTCCTATGCCGCCGCGCTGGCCTCGCAAGGTGGCCATCCGACCCTGTTCATACCACATCATTACGCGCTCGGCACCGATCCCGACGATTGGAATCCGCAGCTAGAGCTGGAACTGGAGCTGCTGATCCGATACGCGCCACCGGCGGCCCTGGTCTACGATGCCACCGCCGTCTACGGTGGCGTGATCGAGACCATGGCACGTCATCACGACATCTATTCGGTGTGGTTGCGCAGACCGATGTGGAGCGAGATGCACCGCAAATTCCTTGCGCTGTCCCATCGTTTCGACGCCGTCATCGAGCCCGGTGAACTGGCCGACGAGGTCGACGAGGGTCCGACCAAGGAACATCAGCACCAGGTTCATCGCGTCCCACCCGTGCTCTTGCTCGCACCCGAAGAACGGTTAAAACGCGAACAAGCACGAAGGGAACTGGCGCTGCCTGAGGGCGCGATCGTGGTCGCGCTGCAGCTTGGTTCCGGGACCAATTTCGACATGCGGCCAGTACGCGAAGCGGCGATCGCGGCGTTGTTGCGCCGTCCTGAAGTGGTTGTTCTCGACCTACGATCGAGTGTCCGCCCGATAGGCGGCGCCAAAATCCCGACTGAGCCGAGGCACCGGGTGATCGACCTGTTCCCGGCATTTCGCCACAGCCGCGCCTTCGATGCGGCGGTCTGCGCGCCTGGCTACAACACTTTCCACGAGAATATCCTTGGCGGGATTCCCACGCTCTTTGTTCCCAACGAAGCAGAAGGGATGGATCAGCAGCTCAGCCGGGCGCGCTGGTCGGAGCAGCGGGGTATGGCGTTGCTGCTGCGCCGCGACGATCATCTCGCCGGCGCAGACCCGTCGATCGAACGGCTTCTCGATTCGACGGAACGGCAAAGAATGGCGGAGCGCTGCAACGAGATCGTCTGGACGAACGGCGCAGACGCCATCGTACGGTTCATCGAGGAACATGCGATCGCCGCCCAGCGCAAAACCGTCTGACAGTGGCACATCATGATGTTAGTATCATGAACCGGGCTAGGCTATAGATGCGTCGGGCACCCGTCCGCTGCGCAACTTTTGGGCGATGATGGCGTCTTTCGAGCAAACGCGCATTCACTCAACGAACCGGTTCAACCCCGGTGTGCGCCTCAACGACACCTATCAGCTGGACGAACACCTTGCGTCGGGCGGGATGGGCGATGTGTACCGCGGCCACAATATCGAGACCGGCGAGCCGGTCGCCATCAAGACGGTGCGTCCCGAACTGGTCGGCGACGAAAAGGTCTTCGAGTTGTTCCGAAAGGAGGGCACGATCCTCGGCCGCCTGAATCATCCGACCATCGTGCGCTACTATTCCTTCTCTCGGGATCCCAAGATCGGGCGACCTTATCTGGTCATGGAGTTTGTGGAAGGGCAGTCCCTGGCCGAACGCCTGAAGGCGGGCCCCCTTTCCTTGGAGGAGACACGACAACTATTTGGTCCGGTGGCCGGCGGACTGGCGCTGGCCCACAAGGCGGGCGTAATCCATCGCGATCTGTCGCCAGACAACATTATCCTGCAGCATGGCAATATGACTGACCCCAAGATCATCGATTTTGGCATCGCACGAGCCGCCAGCTCCGGGGAACACACTATTCTCGGCGCCAGCTTTGCTGGAAAGTTCAGCTTCGTCTCTCCCGAACAACTTGGTCTGCTTGGCCGCCAGGTGACCAACCGTTCAGACATCTACAGCATGGGGCTGGTGATGGCGGCCGCGCTGCGCGGCAAGCCGCTCGACATGGGCTCGTTCCCCGCTGACGTGATCGAGAAGCGCGGCACGGTGCCCGATCTCAGCGATATCGACATCAGCCTGCGGCCACTGCTGGCAGCAATGCTGCAGCCCGATCCCGAAAACCGGCCGCACAGCATGACGCAGATCGCCCATTGGCTGCAGCTGCCAGCAGACGTAGCCGAGGCGCCCTCGCTTGAGGCCACCATTCCCCGCGCTTTCGGTCAACCCGCCCAAGGCGTCCTGTCCGAGGCCCAGAAGCGCAGCTCTCCTGCTGTGATGGCTAGTCTTGAGGATTCCTCGCAGCAGGCGCACGATGACCCGGCGCGCGTTGCTATCCAAGCCGGGGCCACCACCGATCCGGTTAGAAGGCCGGCTTTGGCTAATGCTCAGTTCGTAGAGCATGTTCCGCCGGTGCTGAAGGGCCGTACGATTTTCCGGGCGCAGGAGAGCAAGTCTGCCGCGAAAATTACCAGGAGCGTGGGACTGTCACGAACCGGCCTGCTCGCGGGCGTATTTCTCGTAATCACAGCTATCGCCGGCACAGGCGCATATTTCTCGGGATTGATTGATTTTGGAAATGGCAAAACCGATCTCACAGAGAACGGCGACAAAGCATCTGATGTTGGCTCAGGCGGCAACGGATCTCCATCATCCGCCAACAGCCAAACTGTTCAGCCGACCCCACCCACCGCCAAGCCACCCAGCGCCAATACCCCGGTCAATAGGCACACCACGCCGACCGGTTCGGGACTGGCCAGCGTCAACACGACGGCAAATCAGCAGACCCCACCCACCGCCCAGCCGCCCGGTACCAATTCCGCGGTTAGTCAGCACCCGACGCCGACCAGCCCGGAACACCCCAGCGTCAACACCCGGGCAAATCAAGAGGAAGCCTTCGCTCGTTCGGATCGGCCCCTTGCCAGCAGCGAGGTTATCCATGACAGCACCGCCACGGGCGCGGGACAAGTCGAGGAGGGCAAGCTGAAGGCTGTGAAACCAAGCGCAGATGGCGCTGGCAATATGGGATTGAGCTCCGGGCCAGTCGCATCGGCGAAGGAACAGAGCGACGGCGGCACGACGCAACCTTCTGTCGCGCTCAACAAGAACGCTACGTCCGACGAGACAAATTCAGCCTCAGCACTTAACCCAGACGAATGCTTCTTCGCCTCAATCATAGCCCAATCGGACAACGCGATGGCGATCAAGGGCATCGGCCTCTCGATGGCGCCATTCGATCGTATTAAGTCCGCGCTCGCCTCATCGGGCAGTGGCAACGCTCACATAGACGGCCACATCATTAAAGCCCCCCAATGTCCGATCACAGCCTTTCTCAAGACAATCAACGATTCGACCAGTGACAACCCGAACCTGAACTTCACCAGGCTTGGCAGCGTGAGCGGAGGCGAAGTTGCCGGCACCGTCACCAACGTCGGTTCGCGGATGCTTCATCTCTTTGCAGTCGACGGAAAAGGAACGGTCTTCGATCTGCAAGACGATACGACTACCGCCAACACCACATCGCTGTTCAAAATGACTCTTAACGGTCCGCACTCAAACTTTATGCCGCCGGGGATCATCGTCGCGCTGACGAGCATCAGAGCGATCGATCTGAGCCGAGCTGGCGCTGCAGCTTCCGGTTTGCCCGCATTGGCCGAAACACTGGCGAGGCGTGGCGACGTGACCGGAGTAGACTTTGGTTTTTTTTCATACGACGAGGAACAACGCTCAAGCGCTCAGTAGAATCTGTTCCTGGTTGCCGTTTCTCTGGCAAGAACCTGGACGAAGCCGCGAGGCCATTAGCGGGGCAAAACCTGGCCAAGCCCGGTTCGTACTCCACTCCGTTGGGCCGCAGCTGACTGAGTTAGGCGATCAATACGGCAGGTATCACCAAAGGAAGCGGGTTCCGCTCTGGCTCGCGGCGAAGGTAGCCGCGCGCCTCCCAGGCCAGAAGCGCCCCCGGTCGTTTTGCCTTCTCCTGAGGGCGAGACTGCATCGGTCGCGCGAGCCGTTTTTATCTAATGCAGCCCCCCTTTCCTCCTCCATGAACTCTACGGCAACTTCGTTGAACTCGCCTCGCGCTAGTGCATCAAGATCGAGATTTCCAGCTTCCGCCTTGCGTCGCAGCGCGCGGAGATCCTCGACCCATTGTTTGACCACCGTTAGGTCACGCGACAGATACCCGCGCGGGCACGGAGATCCGACCTTGCGCCATGCTGCAAACAACAATTTCAGCAAAGTTCGCTTCGGCGTGGCCTCGTACTTGAACTGCCTGTAAAATCCACTCTTTGTTGGCTGCTTTAAGCGCCGCAACTAGCATTGGCGCCGAGGACGCGCCTCCCGTACCGGTCGCGAGATGGGCGCAGATGAGGATGCGTTGACAGGCAATGCTGCTGCAGTTCATGTTAACGTCGGGCGCTCTGATTATTCTTGCGCTTTAGACCGAGCGTCGCCGATAGCAGAAGAGTGTTTCATCGATAGTGGGTCTCACGATGTAGCGGTCTACCGACTTGAGCCCCCGACGAGCTGTGACGCCTAGTGCGTCAAATCAGCAAGTTCAATCGGATCGGGTATGCGCACCTCGCGAGCGAGCAGCCCCGCTCTGACGCAGGCGGCGTTCGCGGGGGGAAAAAGGGCCAAGACCATCTTTCCCCTCGTTTGAACCAGCGAGGTCGGAAAGGTGGCAAATCAGGGCATTTTGCCGACTCGACGAGCCTCGAAAACTCGGCTACTCTCATGCAATTGCGCCGGGGTCGTTTCGATGCGTCAGGTAGGAATCGATCTGTACTCGGGCTGTGGCGGCATGTCAGCTGGCGCCTGCGCCGCGCTGCCTGATCTCGAGATCAAGTGGGCCCTCGACATTGACGAGTATGCCACGAAAACCTTCGCGAGAGTTCATCCAAAGGCAGTCATCGATTGCAGAGACGTTGCCGAAGTTTCAGCCACCGATATTCTTGAGCGGGCGACAATCGACCGCATCGATTGGTTCTTCGCGGGGCCGACCTGCCAGGCCGTAAGCACGATGGGAATCTTCCACCCCGACGACCCCCGAAACGCCCTCTTCGTGCACTTCTTGAGGCTTTTGGACGGCTTCATCACCGCCGGCCGTCGCCCGGACAAAATCGTTTTGGAAAACGTGCCCGGCGTCGTCTACTGCAAGAACGTCACGATCGTACGCGAATTGTTCCGAGCTCTAGAGGCCCGCGACTACTACGTTTTCGCAGATGTTTTAAACATGGCCGAGTACGGGCTGCCGCAACTTCGCAATCGGTTCATCTTAGTGGCCACATCAGATGCGATCCCAGCCACATTTCCTCAACCCAAGCGCTCGGAAGATGCAAGCGTCGGGCTCCCCTCATATCTCAGTGTGCGTGATGCAATCGGCGACCTATTTGATATAGCGCCGAACAATAGCACAGGTATCGTCAAGACAAATTCCGAGCGCGTCGGCGGCGAGTTCGCAGCTTTCGTACAAAGACCAAACCAAACGGTCGCGTGCCACTGGGGAGCGAATGTCTCGGACATCAATCGGCGACGTATAGCTAGCGTACCGCAAGGCGGCTCATGGAAGGACATCCCACAAGATCTCTTGCCCGATCGTTTTCGGCGAGTACGGCTTACAGACTACACCACACTCTACGGAAGGCTGCATGAAGACGATCCAGCCTATACAATCTCGGCAGGTTTCGCGAACGTAACCTCAGGCTGCTTCACCCATCCCAGAGAAGATCGATCGCTGACCGTGCGGGAAGGAGCCAGGCTTCAAGGTTTTCCAGACGACTTCGAATTTGTCGGCCCGCGCTCGGCGCAATACCGGCAAGTCGGCAACGCGGTGCCTCCATTCTTCATGGCTCAGGTCGTTGAGCATATTGCTGCGGGCCAACATGGCATTCCTGCGCGGATCACTTCTGCCGCGTTGAATACAGGCAAAGCGCTTCCTCCACTGGTACGGCGTTTCAAAACGAAAAAATCGGAATCATCCCGTTCGTTGGGCGGCTACGGAGGAGGAACGTACTGGCCTCTAGGCTGGGGAGAACGTCTAACCGTGGACGAATTGATCAAGAGCGGCAATCGGCTTCATGACGTCCCCCTACGATATCGGCGTCGCGACGAATGGCGCGTTGATCGCGATCAATTTTCTCAGCATGACTTGCTGACCCTCTATAACTCGCCAGGTAAACTTGCGGCATTGTCGGATCGGGTCCTCGCGGTCCCACTGATCGCCGCTGGTCGAACCGACCCGATCGACCATGCCCTCGTGAAACTTCTCGCATCTATCAGTTCGCTTCCTGGGCAAATCGATATTGAACTGCCCGTCGAGTATCTCAGAACGCGGATCGAGCTCCTATGGACGTCTCTCAAGCAACAGAATGCCGGCGGCCTGCCTCACATGGATAAGCGAGCGCGGTCCGGAGTCGTGCGGCTAGTTTCCGCGAAGGGTGAAAGATCCGCTGCAAGGCTGAGCTTTGGTGAACTTGCCAGTAGCAAGGCTGCGGAGGATGGCGCATCGCTCGTGCTCGTACTGGATGCGCCTCGACACGACTGGATCGCATTCCACTCCCAAGCCACGGCAACCGCTTCAGCCTAGAGGCAAAGCCTGCCCCCGCTGGATGGTCATTTCAAAAATAATATTTTTCGGATGTTGCAATCGCGACGTTCTCGGACTTCAATTTACTTTAACTGAGAGCACATTCATGTGCCAACGACTGATTTGGTTGGAAATTAGGGGGGATCGTGGGTCTATCCGTCGAGGAGAACTGCTTGGACCGTTTCTTTCTCGGCCCCGGCAGCATGGGCCCCATTTATGGCGTCCAAGTCTCAGACGATGACTTGATCGAGTTGTTCGAGACAACAGATGTCGAAAGCGCCGCCTCTGCCTTTATCCGCGCTTTGCCTCACCCAAACCGGATCGCTCAAATTATCGATGGCGAGATTCGTCCCCCCTTCTGCGATGGCAAACCAGATTTCGTCCGGATACTCGTTTTCCTATGCTGGATGCAGGTCACAGGTCTGAGACAACAAGCCGACCGAAATTTTCGAGACATCCTAGAAGGATATTTCAACCATCGATTTCAGGGACTGGGGGGAATAAATCGACTTTGGTCGACATTGCAGGAATTCCTCGAGACAAAACATTCGGTGCGTCTCGAGTTGCCTAGCGCGTTGCCGCATTCGCGCATCGGGCGGACAATTCGGATTAGCTTTCCAACGTGGCGCGACCAGAGGGTCCTTGCAAAGCTGCATGCGGCGATCGAAAGTCGGTACCAACTCAACGAACTCGTGATCGGGAATCGGATACGAAATTCACAAACGTTCGCCGGTTCGCCAATTTCGTTCAAGTATGCCTTCGAACAGTGGGACCTAGCCCGGCTAGAAGGGGATCTGGCGGCGGCCGACATGCCGTTCTGGCGAGCATGGCGGGAGACGCTCCAGGGGTCTGGTCAGAACGAACTCGAGGCGATCGAGAGCGAGTATGGTGAGATCGAACTTTTCTCTGTCGCCCCGGATGGTCGCACCAGCCCTGTCATCGACCTAATGGCATATGAAGACCGTCTAAGACCTGAATTGTGGGCCTTCGTCAAGAAGGGCTGGGTGTTCATGGACGACCTCGGCCTCGGACGTTTCCGATCCAATACCAAGCCGGGATCGCCGACATTGTTGGTGACCGCAGCGCACCTAGCCAAATTCCACCCGAGTGCGGTTCGGTCAGTACGATCGCTAATAAATGGATGGTCGCTCGTCACGTTCATCAACAATGGAATGCCCGAGCAACGGCAGACGTCCTCCGTCCCGACCTCCTTGCGATGGATCGAAGGGATTAGGGTGGGCGGAGCGCTCTTGGGGAGGGCACCACTCACTCCAGCACTTCAATTCACGGGTGAGATTTGGCCGGAGGTGACGGTGGAAGCAGCGAGCATCTCCTGCAACGTTGTCGATGGAAAGCTGACGCTCCCGTTCGGGACCTATCGGGGGCGACTTACGGGAACGCTCGACGGCATTCAACGGTCGGTGAATCTTGTGGAACAGGCCAGCGAATCCGACTCCGGTTCCATACAAATTCTCGATGACCAGAATGAATTCAGCGAAGATGGTCCGCTGTTCGGAACTATACCAACTGACATACCTGGCCCATCCGCTTTTTGGCCTGGCGCGCGGTACACAACAAACATGCTTCTCGGCACTATCTGCGAAGGCCTCTATGCCAAATCGACGCGAGGCCTTGCTATGTCAACCGCGGTTGGGATCATCGCCCGAGTGGTCAGAACTGTCGCAGACTGCCCATCCCCTTGGATGATCCTTCGAGCCCTGTCCGACGCGGGCTGGTTCGATCTCACTATACTGCGGCACGTGCCGGCACGCCGCCTACTTCTCAGACCCACGACCGTATCCATCCTGCCGACGGACCTGACACGCGGTTGGATCGACGGACCAACACCAGGTGCAGTGCAAGCTCGACTTGCGGCGACTGCTGTTGCCTGTGGTGGGACTTTCGAAAGCGTTGGGGCTATCGGGGAGTGGGGATTGCCGCGATTTTTCGTTCGCTTCGCAACCGCGTCACACCTCGAAGAGTTCGTCGCTCGCTCACGTCTGGGAAAGTGCGTCAAGGGCTCGGCTGCAACACCGGTGAACACGCTGGACGAGAAGCTAACTCTAGAAGGCTACGCCGTCAGCGCCGCATGGAACCAGTTGACTGGGTTCTTCGATCGAGTGGCCGATGTTCCGGCGACCGGCTTGATCCGATACGAGCGCACCGAGGGAAACGCTTCCCATGTGTTCAGCTCGCGATTGGCCGGCATGCCCGAGACACGCGTTCGGTCGCCCTCCCTTGCGATCCTGGCGCATATTTCAAGAATGTCAGTCTCTACCATGTGCGTCCGGAAGAACGTATTGGTCGCGAAAGCGCCTCGGTTGTTCTTGCCGACATCTTGGGCGCGTTGGCTCGCAGCCAAGGTCTCATGCAATCCTGCGGCAGTACAAATCGACGGACGGTGGGACTACCTATATCCAATCGACGAAACCTCTTTGCGAGCACTATCGAGCCTACTGAAGATCGATAGTGCAACGATGGACTCGACCTCCATCTGGGTTCCCTATTTCAGCAACTCTCGAACAAGGCGGGATCGATCGGTCTTCGATGGCAAGAGCGGCATGACGCTAGCCAATCGAGCGTGTCACAGGTCCCCAGCATGAGCCTCCCACTAAACAGCGCGATCGTTCGAGTCAAAGTGGTTTTGGGCTCAGACTCGGTCTTGATCTCCGACATCACAGAGCATACCGAACCGATGCTCGCCGACCGAGTTGTTCGCTCGTCGCTCCTGGCCCGAGGGGGCCCAGATAGTTTTTGGCGTGTTTCAGGAGAGAGTGCTGAGCCGAAGCCTAAATCAACGACGAAAAGAGACAAGCGTTCGCTCTCCTCGCCGCTCATGAGCGGCGAGAGCGTCTCCTTTCCGATCTTTGACGGCAGCAAGCCAAGACCACTGCCGTCAAAGGTATTCGGGCTACCAGCGATCGAAGCTCGGACCGACTTCAAATCGTTCAAAGAAGTCACCAGGCTTACCGTTGGTTACAGACCCGATCGAGAGGTGGCTACGGAACTCATTGATGCTCTGATCGACGGAACGCTGAAGTCGCCCATCAAGGGTCGGGTGGATGCGATCGACCTCGGGCAGGGCTATTGGCTACGCGATACCGAGTTCACCGAAAGAAGCGGCACATATCGGTTCGCCACCGACATCAAGAAATTCGCCGTACCTGTTGTCACTTTGCCAATCGAGACGTCAATTATTCCTGCGGGCTCGAATATCGTTCTGTTTCCAGAGCCTCCACTGTTCGAACACCGCGGAACCAGGGACTTCCGTGCCGAGGAGGAAGTGCTCGAGTCGGCAGACGCATGGTTAGCTCGTATCTCAGAATCGCTGAAGTCAACGAATGAGGATCGGGCCAGGATCGCAGAACTGCGCGAGTTGCTCACAAGATACGCCGAAGAGACCGTCGGCGATCATCAACTGAACGACCTGTTCGCCACCCTGACAACCTTAGAACAACGCCCAGCGCTAGTTGATGCCCTCCCCGAGATCCTCAATCGCAATGCCGCTTGGTCAGTCAGGGTTCAGGCAGCGACGGATCAGGAGGTCGAGCGCAAGCTCAACGCGCTGGAATCTCTTTTCAAGGCGGAAGCGCTTGAAAAACAAGCTGCGATCGATGCGCTCGATGGCGTCCTGAGGGAACGGGAGGCTCAACTCTCTCGGCTCGGTGAACGAGAACGAGCGTATCGGGACGCCTTGGCAGACGTCGAGGAAAGGGTGAGCGACAAGATTGAGTCGGTCATCAAGAAACGTATGGCCGAGATCAAAACCGAGCCGTGGGTGGAGCGCGAAGAATGGCTTAACCTGAAAAGCGAGGTCGAACGCATCAGGGACGCAAGCAGGCTAGAAGTCGAGCCCGTTCCAACCGAATCGCCCGTAGTCCACGACATTCGTCTGATCTCACCGCGGGACATCCTACCTCGTCCGAAACGCATCGCTGCGTTGCGGGCGCTCTCTTCTGCACTGTCCATCGATGAAGCCAAGCTGTTGCTCGGGATCGCGCTTGGCGGTGCCGGGCTGCTTCCTGTATTCGTTGGATCCGACCCCGACGTGGTGGCATTGGCCTTGGCACGGAGCATTTCCGATCAAGCTGTCGCAATCTTCTGCGACCCGACATTGGTTTCTTTGCAGGACTTGTTCGTTCCGACCGTGACGCGCGCGACAGGTCTAACTATTGCGATCGAAACCGCAAAGGCACATCCTGACATACTCGTTGCGGTAGCCCTTTGCGGTCTCACAAAGGCTCCCTGCGAATTCTGGCTGCCGGCGCTCTTAGATGGCCAGCGATCGGGCTATTTCCCGCAGAACCTGAGGCTGTTTGCGACCGTATCGTCAGATGGGATCAGAGTGCCCCTGCCCAGCTCTCTGCTTCGCGCAATCGTTCCTATCGACATCGGTGTCGATCGGTCCCGGTTGGTCGATCTACCGCCATCTTTGACGCCGGCGGGAGCATGGCCGGCCTTGCCCGCTGTGCAGACTGAAGAGTCCAAGAACCTGCGTGTCGGACTTCAAGACCTGCTCGAGGTCTCAGATCGAACGACAATTGCGTTCCTCGAAAAGATATCCAACGACTGCCAAGCATCCGTCGACATCGCCGCGATCGACCTTGTTGCCGCGCTCAAAGACTGCCTTGATTGGCTCGCGGCCGTTCGTGGACCGACTTCGCCACAGCACCCAAGCACCAAGTATTTTCAGCAATTCGAGGATTGAACGATGTACGATCCGATCGGTGGCTTCAAGCGTATGATCGACCAGTTCATGGTCTACCTCGACACCGCCTATCGAATCGAGAATCCGACCGTGGCAGCTGCGCGGCACGTCTTGCTATCGGCTCCCGGCGAGCTCGCCCTCGATCCAATCTTCGAGGCGGTGCCACGGTACGTGCAGTGGGGTCATGGCATCGAGGAACTGGTGGCCGACTCCGAGGGGCGGCTCGAAGGCTTTTCCAAGGTACAAAGGCGAGCGTTTGCCGAGTTGGTTCTGTGCGGTCTTTTCGACAGCGTTGCCGATGACACCGAGCTCGGAAGAAAGGGATCTTACAAACCATACCTTCACCAAATGGACATGTTGCGCCGCGGGGTCGCAGACGGTCTGCCGGGTATCGTCACCTCGGGAACGGGTTCAGGAAAGACCGAGAGCTTTCTTCTGCCTTTGCTGGCGCAAATCTCTCGAGAGGCGACTTCCTGGCCGGCTCCCCTCCAGCCGATAGACGACGACTGGTTGGATCCGCGCGGAAGATTCAAATATCACCGCAGAAACGAACATCCCGATCGGCCAAAGGCGATGAGGGCGATCGTCCTCTATCCGCTGAACGCCCTCGTCGAAGACCAGATGGTTCGACTTAGGAAGGCGGTGGATTCGCCAGAGGCTCGCGCCGTGATGGATCAGTACTTCGCGGGGAACCGAATTTTCTTTGGGCGATACACGGGCAAATCTCCCGTTACTGGGTACCTCGAGCACCCACGCTTGGCGGACACGCCATATTGGGACAAGCGCTCGAAGCGGGCCACTGGCGAACTCCGAAAGGAGCTTCGACGCTACCGGGAAATCCAGGCGAAGATCGGTGCTGACCCGACGCTCCCCGACGATCTGAGGTACTTGTTCCCATCTACCGATGGCGGAGAGTTGATCTCGCGTTGGGATATGCAGGCCACGCCTCCGGATATCCTCGTCACCAACCAGTCGATCCTAAACGCCATGCTGGTGCGCGAGATCGATGCACCGATCATAGATCAGACCCGCGACTGGATATTGCGGGAACCTTCAGCCCGCTTCTACCTGATCCTGGATGAATTGCATCTCGTTCGTGGATCTGCCGGCGCCGAGATGGCTTCGCTATTAAGGATCTTGATCGAAAGGTTGGGGCTATCGCATCCCGATCATGCCCATAAGCTCCGCGTACTGTCATCTAGCGCATCGTTGCCTATGGAAGGGAGCGATTCCGCTTTCAGCGTCCAATATCTGAAAAGCATGTTCGGCAACGCCGGTACTGCAGGGAGCACAGACCTCGATAGAGCCTGGCGTGACAGCGTCGTCACAGGGACGACCGAAGTTACGCCCCGCCCCGACAATACTCCGACCTCGGAATCGCTGCGAGCTGTTGCCGATTCGGTCGAACGCGGCACCTCGACACCTGCTGGTGCAGGCGCGCTGCTAGCGAGCATTCTGGCAGCGTCCAAAACGATCGAGGACCCGCCCGCGAGTACGGACCTGGAGGTCCTAGAGCAGGCGACCAAGACCGCCGCAGCTATGCTCGAGTTCGGTACACAAGATCCTGAAGTACACGGAAGGAGGCGTCCCAGCTCGGTTGGGGAAATCGGTACTCGCTTGTTCGGGGAACGCGATGACGATGCGGTAAGGGGATTGTTGGTTCTCAGAGCGATTCCCGACCTTCCGACCGAAGTGCTGCCGGCCTATCTTAGACCACGCCGGAGCGAGATCTCCTCTCTCCCGAGTTTCAGGATGCATACCTTCGTACGGAATATCGAAGGGATGTTTGCCTCCGTGTTGCCCGGCCCCGACAAGGCGCCTGTCTGGGGCGCTCCGAGCATTGAGCGTGGCGTCGACTACGACACGTCTATGGATGGCGAAAAGCGACGTCTCTTCGAGCTCCTCTATTGCGAAGCCTGCGGGGAACTGTACGTGGGCGGTAAACGTGGCGAATCTGGCCGCTTCATTTCGCTGCTGCCCGCACCGGAGGAGCTGGAGAAATTGCCGGAAGTGGCTGCGTCGTTGCGTTTCGAGGATGCCAGCTACGAGGAATTCGCAATGTTCTGGCCAGGCGGGACGGAGCCGATCAACGAGTTGCGCGATGATCCCGCGTTTCGGTGGAACGCTGCATTTCTCGACTCTCGAACAGGCTTGATCTCACCATCGGAGCTTCCTGATGCTGTCCTAGGCTACTCCCTCCATCGGCGCGATGCGAAGGACCATCACGATCGCGATCGAACTACGGGCGGCACCGCCGTTCCCTACTGCTGCCCCAAATGTGGGACCGACTATTCGGGTCGCTACCGTGCCCCCAACTCCTTGCGGAGAGAGGGCAGGCTGTCACCCATCAGAAGCTTCCGAACGGGCTTTTCCAAAACCTCGCAGCTGCTGGCAACAGAATTGGTTGCTGCATTGAAATCGCAAGGAGGCGACGGCAAGCTCGTCGCGTTTTCCGACAGCCGGGAAGACGCTGCCAACCTAGCCTTGGAAGTCGAGGTGCAACACCAGACCGACCTCCGTCGCGAAATTCTAATCTCCTCAGCGGAGCGGTTAGCTCGCGAGCGAGCGTTTACTGCGGCTGATGAACGGGTGTTGGAGCAGCTAAGCCTCGACATCAAGGCGCTCATGCAACGCGACCTTCCCGAAGAAGAGGACGCACTGGAGGCCATGGTTGCGAAGAGAAAGGCTCTGCGGCAGAAAAAGGAAGAAGGCAAATACTCGCCAAGCCTGCCGCTCTCGGAATTGTTCGAATTCAATCGGGGTAGAGCCGGGGACGACGTCCGCCCCATCGTCGGCGGGCTGTTGAAGATCGGAGCCTTGCCCGTGAAAGGTGCCGACACCGTGCTGAACCGTGTGCAGCGCCAACCATGGTACCGCTTCTTCAGCGAGCGCGATGGTGAAAGCTTTTGGAAATCCGATGAGCCCGAACCGTTACATAGCCTGGTCGGAAAAGCTCGTAATTGGGTCGAGGAACAACAGAAGCCAGAAGCTACCGATCTACTGTTCAGTAAGACATATTTCGCGCTCGAGGAAACAGGCCTGGGTTGGCCTAGCTTCTACGGACCGAGCGAATACACGGCAGAGCTCTCCAAGAAGGACGCGTGGCTAAGACTGTTCGCCGACGCATATCGATTGGTACCCAACGAGTTTCAGAGCGAGGCCAAGAAGAACTGGAACGACGCTCGCGATATGCTAGGCGCGAGGCGGACGGGACGACTTCGGCACTTGATGGAAAAGCTCTTTACCGATCCAGCCGCCGCTGCGAACGAGTTCCTCTCCCAGCTCGGCGCCGAGTTGGGACAACGCACCAATGGGACGATCGACGTCACTCGCCTATTCTTTAGGACGGCAAACCCCGACGCGCCGGCTTGGCGTTGCGCAAAATGCGGTCGCGTCCACCTTCACAGGGGCCTGGAGAGTTGTACGCGCTGCGGCGAACGCCTACCTACCGAAACGGCTTTGACTGCCGGGTTGGTGTCATCGGGAAATTTCCTCGGTCGCCGCGTAATGCGCTCGCTCGAAACGGGCGGAGCGCTCTTTCGCTTGAGATGCGAAGAGCTGACGGGTCAGACGGAGGATCCGGCCACCCGGTTGCAGCAGTTCAAGGGTGTCTTCGTACCGGACGACGGAGAGAGTGAGAACGATTTCTTACTTCGCAAAAAGTTCGATGAAGTCGATCTCATATCGGTCACCACCACGATGGAGGTCGGCGTCGACATTGGCTCGTTGCAGGCCGTCTATCAGGGCAACATGCCTCCCCAGCGCTTCAACTATCAACAGCGAGTGGGCCGCGCCGGTCGGCGGGGACAGGCGTTCTCGACGGTTCTTACGGTGTGCCGGAGTAAGAGCCATGACATACACTATTTCCGCAACCCGCTCGACATGACCGGTGCAGCCCCGCCGCCGCCGTTCATAACGACCGGTCTCGTGGACATCCCGTCGAGACTGCTGCGAAAGTTCTGGCTCGTCGAGGCGTTCAACAAGTTGAGAAACGACGCGACCGACGCTTGGGCCGGCGACGACATGGTACCTGGGGACATCCACGGTGAGTTTCTCTACTGCCATGAATACTTCGATCCTAACAAGACGTGGCCTAAACTCTTACACGACGCCTTGGTGGAGACAAATCCGCAGTACGAGCTTTTCGCTGGCATCCTCGCAAGAGGCGCCCGATGTGACATCGACCAGCTTCGGAACGTGGTCGGTGTCGAAAGCGTGCTTGCAGACGTGGAAGCTCTGCGAGCAGAATATTCGATGCAGGCTATCGGCATTGCTTCCGCCTTGGCTGAGCGGGGTCTCATTCCCATGTATGGGATGCCAACCCGGTCGCGGAATCTATATGTCGAGCTTCTTTGGAAGAGAGCTCAGCAGGACCTCGCCCTGGAGTGGGATACGATCGACCGTGACCAGGATATGGCGATCTTCGACTTTGCCCCCGGTAGCGTGCGCACGAGGGAAAAACTGCACCACAGAAGTATAGGCTTCACCGGTCCCCTCCCAGTACCTAGCCAGTTCACGGATGATCTAACCAAACCTTTGGAGCCCTATTCTAGCTGGTTCAAAGATGATTTTCTGCTCGGCTATTGCGATCATTGCGGCACCTGGACGCGCAGCTCGTTCGAATCCATCGTCTGCGGCGGATGCGGGACCGATCTGGCAGCGAACGCGCGCCGCTGCATCACTCCTTCGGGGTACAGGAGCGATCTGCGGCCGTCCGAAGATTCGATCGCCTCGAAGGTCGGCCAACGCATAACGCTTGCGAGCTTGGGCAAAGCCGACGAGACGGTCGAGAGCGGCAATCTGCGGGTAAATTTCGCCGAGCGTTCCGAGGTATTCATCGTCAATCCTGGTGGTCGCGACGACCAGGGGTTCACCGGGTTCGACGTCACTCCATCGATTGATCTCTACGCCGCCAATCTCCCTTTCGCGCCCAAGAAACTGCAGTTGTCCAACCAAGCGATCATGACGGATGTCGTGCTTGAGGCACCAACACGGTGGGTGGGCACTGGACCTAGCGAGAGAGCATGGCTCGCTTCTCCCAAGATTACCAACTCGCTGCAGATCGGCGCTTCAGTGCTGAACGATAGACTGCGGCTAAACGAGTTGGACGGTGGGTTGTCGATGGGAAATCGCAGCCCCGGCCGGACAAGCGTTAGAGCTGCCGCCATTTCCGCAACAGAAATCGTGGTGCAACGAGCAGCATTCGAACTAGACATCGCGCCGGAAGAGTTCGATGCGCTCGCTCCCAATGCCATGCCTGGGAAGTCCGGCGCCCTACTTCCGTACCTCCAGATCGCGGACGCACTACCCAACGGCTCGGGATTTTGCCGACATCTTTTGAGTGACAGCTCTCTGCCGGTGACGTCACTCATCAATAGTGTTTTGAATGACACAGCGGCTTGGCCGAGGCGGATTTTCGATGATCGCGGCCACTCGGATGCATGTGGCACCTCGTGCTACCGATGCCTTCAGCGTTACAACAACCGCAACTACCACGGCCTACTCGATTGGCGCCTCGGGCTCTCGTATCTCAGGTCGCTGGTGGATCAGAACCATACCTGTGGTCTCGACGGAAATTACGATGCCTACGAGCTGACCGACTGGCGGGCATTGGCCGACCGGAGTGCGGCGGATTCCGCTACCTTCATCCCGCGAAACTCGAGATCCATAGTAGGTTCCACCCTCAAGTTGCCGGCATTCTCACTATCCGAGGGTTCCGACAAATGGGCTGTCGTAGTTCACCCGCTTTGGAGGCGCGAGGGCCTTCTGAGTTTCCTCGACCTCGATGACCGCTATGTTCCGATCGACACCTTCGAACTCGCACGACGACCGCTTCTCGCGATCGAGCGAGCTCGCAGTCAACGCACGGGATCAGTTGGACTCTAGCTATCCGTGGCTGTCCTCGCTGCCACCTCCGCGACGATTCGGTCGACTATGTCGTATGGCTGCTCGTGCTCCCAGAAACGCAGTACTCGCCAACCTTGGGAATACAGGTGAATGTCCGTTTCGTGATCGCGATCGGCGTTGCGCTTGAGTTTTTTCGACCAAAAGTCCGAGTTTGTCTTGGCCTGCGAGCCATGGACAGGACAAGCGTGCCAGAAACATCCGTCGAGAAAGATGGCGATCTTCTTCTTGGGAAATGCGACATCGCACGTCCTGCGCGGCATCGCAGGAAGCGAAAAGTGAACTCGATATCTCAGCCCGCGTGTAAATATCAATGAGCGAATCGTTCGTTCGAAAGCGTTGTCTCGACTTGGCGTCCTGCTCATTCGGTGACTCGCCGGACTTGACATTCGTTCCTTGCCTGCGCGAAGCCGCAGCATAGTCCAGCGACCGAACCGTAGATGTTGACCTCCACGCGCTTGAACACGAGTGCCGGTGCGGAACGAAATTCACACGCAGCAATTATCGATGCAAGCCAAACGTGGTGTTTGCATGCCGAAGGTGAATGAGACATGCAAGTCGAGCCGTACGGCAGGTTGGAACGGTAGCTGACAGCCTCTTGAAAGTCAGCGGCGAGATACAGATGCCATTTGGCCATTTACCACGGCCGATGTTGGTTAACGGGTTGACGGGAAACCGCACCGCTATTGGAGGAGCTACATTCCCCTAGCAGAGCCAGAAATGCGGGAGATCGAGGCGCTCGACGATCCCACCTTTCTTATTGTACCAGGCGCTAGCGATCGACCCTGTTGATTTTCACTGAGAACTGACCCGGCATTTCCACCGAGATTTGACCCGCCTTTCATGTATGT